>JANOOV010000112.1:0-6037 GCA_031421535.1 Gammaproteobacteria bacterium | reverse complement strand
GAATTTCGCGTTTGAGTGCGGGTAAATAATCCGGGCCGCTGCGGTCGATGCGCTCACGCGCCAGAATGATCTGTAAGCGTTCCTTGGCAACCACCGCCGTTTTTTTGCGTTTGCTCAAGAAGTAATCGAGAAGGTTCATGGTTCAGGTTCCGAACAGGCGTTGCAGGAAGTTTTTTCTCTCCGGTTCAAGGAAACGCATCGGGCGTGATTCGCCCAGGAAGCGTGCAACGACGTCGTCATACGCTTGCCCACTGGGGCTTTGGTCAAAGTGAATCACTGGCACGCCCGAGTTGGACGCTTGCAACACGGCTTCGGATTCCGGGATGACGCCAATCAGCGAAATGCCCAGCAGGTCCTGTACATCTTTGAGACTCAGCATTTCTCCGGCTTCAACACGGCGCGGTGAATAGCGCGTAACCAACAGATGTTCCTTGATTGGCGCGGCGCCGGTTTCGGCGCGCTTCGAACGCGCCTGCAAGATGCCCAGAATACGATCCGAGTCACGCACCGAAGAGACCTCCGGATTGGTGACGATGAACGCTTCGTCGGCGAAATACAGCGCCATCAAAGCGCCTTGCTCGATGCCTGCCGGGGAGTCGCACACGATGTAGTCGAAGCTGTCGCGCAATTCGTCAAGCACGCGCCCCACGCCTTCTTTGCTGAGCGCTTCTTTATCGCGGGTTTGTGAGGCCGGGAGAATAAAAAGATTGTCGCAATGTTTGTCGCGGATCAGCGCTTGCTTGAGCAGCGCTTCGTTTTGGATGACGTTGACGAAGTCGTAAACGACGCGTCGTTCGCAACCCATCACGAGGTCCAGATTTCTGAGTCCAACATCGAAGTCGATTACTGCGGTTTTGAAACCACGTTTTGCAAGACCGGTGGAGACGCTGGCGCTGGTAGTGGTTTTGCCAACGCCGCCTTTTCCAGAGGTGACGACGATGATTGTTGCCAAGGGCGGTGTCCTCTTTCGTGAGCCATGACGTTGACGGGGGATATTACACTAATCGAGCGTCTCTACAATAAGTTGTTCGCCGTCGAGAAATACCTGTACCGCCTTGCCGCGCAGCTCGATCGGCGGCCCGTCGTCGAACACCCGGTAATTGCCCGCGATGGCGACCAGCTCGGCTTCAAACTGGTGGCAGAAAATACGCGCGTGAGGGTCGCCGGAAACTCCCGCCAGTGCGCGCCCGCGCAACGGCGCATACACATGGATGTTGCCCTGCGCGATGATCTCCGCACCGGCGTTGACGGCGGCGAGCACAATCAAGTCGCCGTTGCGCGCCATCACGCGTTGGCCGGAGCGCACCGGCTGCTGCACGATTTTGGTATTCGGCGGCGGCGTGGCGCCCTCCTCCGCAGCGGCGACCGGCTCCCCGGCGACGGATTCCACAGCCGTATCCGGCGGCGATTTTTCACCCCGCGCACTGGCGGACAGATCTTTTATCGCGCGCCCATTCAACACCGCGAGCCCGGCGGACATGGCGGCTTCGTTTTGCAACGGTGAGCCGTTTTGCACGCCCACCGGGAATAAATGCCGCGCGCGCAGCAGCACCACGAAGCGGTGAAAATCCAGCGGCGCTGAAATGTCACGCACCGCTTCCAGATCGATGACGATGGGCGCGTTCACGAAGAATTGCGCATTTTTGGATAAGCGCCTGGCCAATTGGGCTTCGATGATATCCAGCTCACTGGAGCGGATGCGCAGCACTGACAAAGTGAATACGGAACCTTTTAATTCAATCACCGAGGCATGCGCATCCGGTGCAACGGAAAATAAATCCTGTGGGTCTGTGGAGGTTGATCGCGGCATGCGGGCCATACCTGTTTAAATGAGAGGTGCCGAAGCTTGGGTGCTTCTAACGCAGGCCATTCTACGGAGTCGATTCGCGACACTCAACGCTTAATTCTTGGGCAAAAGTTATACCTCACTCCACATACGTACCAGATTGACGTAGCTACGATTGACCTGTGCGGTTTCAACTGCGTCCGGCAGCGCGTGCAATAATTTTTCGCGCGCGAGGTAAAGTTCGTACAACAATTCACGCTGCGCCGGATCGCGCACCGCGCTTTGCAGCCAGGTCACGGCCACCAGACGTTCGCCGCGCGTGACCGGCGTGACGTGGTGCAAGCTGGAAGCGGGATACAAAATCGCATCGCCCGCCGGTAACTTTACCGGTTGCGTTCCAAAGGGGGTGCGCACGGCCAGCTCACCGCCGTCGTAGTCGCTTGCGGGGCTCAGAAAAACGGTAATGGCGATATCGCAGCGATACGGCATGCCGTCAACGCCCATGATCGGATCATCGACATGTTCGCCGTAGGTCATGCCCGGCGTGTAGCGCGCGTAATAGGGCGCGGCGACGCGCAACGGAAATGCGGCGGCCCGGTAAACCGGGTGGTGTACCAGCGCATTCATGACCACGTCGTTCAATGCGTCAAGCTCCGGCGCATCGCGCGCAACCTCCTGATTATTTTTTACGCGTGCAGCGGCACGGCCCGCAGAGAGTTTGCCGTCGACGAAGGGCGCGCCGCGCAATATGGCGCGAACCTGCTGCAACTGTGGCGGGTTGAGTACCGAGGGCAGAGTGATCATCATTTCATTTTTCCGTTTGCAACCCCATCACTGGAACGTATTCTCCGGAACGCGGTACTTATTTGGCTTTCGACAGAGTTCCAATTTGTCGGTCGAGCGCCCGAACGCTCCAACCTTGACTGGCCGTTGGCGCACCACGTGCGGGCATTCTGTTCTTTGACGCACATGAGTGTCTTGAAGTGCGACCAGTGCAAATCTCTCCACGCTGCGGAGAGATTCGGAAACTCCAGGTAAAACTGGCGGTGATTCCAAAGACTTTGGGCGGAAAATCCTTTGCCGAACTCCACCGAAAGACGTTTCGCAAGTTCAGGCAACACGTGCTTACCGTACCCCGCCCGAACCGAACCGAACCGCACCGCACCGCCCTGCTCATCCTCCACAATCAACTGCCCGACGTACCAGTACGCTTGTACCATCGTCTCGTTGACGGTCTGGCGCACCTGCTTTCTCGCGACCAGCAAAATGTCGCGGATCGCTTGATGGAGCGGGCCGCTTGCGGGGGCTTGGGAGGGAGTGAGGAGGTCAGTCATGAAATGGAATAGGCTACATCGCTGGCTTCGATTCACGTAACCACTCACGTACCGGTGCTAAATTGTCCCAGTCTACGGTTACGCCCAAGCTGCCATCGTCATTCACCATACACAGTCGGCTCTGAATCTTTGTTGCATTTCAATTCATCTGAAATCGGCAGCCGCGTCGCCACCATTTCCGACACCTGCGCTATTTCCTGCATCGCTGGGCGCTGCTCGCACTTATGCAGCCTCATGATTTGCTGCCCCCTACCATGCGATTCAGCTTTTCAAAAAAGCGATGCACATCCTCGTGTATTTCGTCGGGTGTCATGCTCAACGCCACCCGTTCACGATTCAGAGCTGCGCGCTGCTCGATGGTTTTCAAACGCTGGAAAAGCGCATCGTCGTTCTCGAACAAAATGCGTTTGCCATCCACCACGGAAAAAATGTTCGCGGCAACATCGCGCCACTTTTGTTTCGGAGGCAGGTTCAGGTTCTGCCCCGCAAAGAAATCGTCGATGGGCTGGATGATGGGTTGCGCGAACAAATCGCCTTCGCCCGTTTCGCATTGTTCGAGAGCCGCTCGTTTCCAGGCCGTAGGTACTAGCAAATAATTCTCGATGTTCTTTCGCTTCCACTCGAAAAGTGTCTGGTTGCCAGATGCAGGGTGAAAGGCATCGTCGCTGTTGTCGTAGTCGAACAACATCAAACGGCTGACCTGCGGAATAACGTGCTTGATGGCGTCGAAATGTTCTTTAGCGCGGTCTTTCATGTTTTGCTTGCCGCCGCCACCCATCACCCTGAAACATACTTGGTCGATTGCCTGCTGGCCGCCGCACTGCCCGGCCCAGGCACGCAGGATGCGCTCATCACTCTCGCCCTCCACATAGAGCATGTAAGGCGAGGCCAGCACGCGGGTGATTTCCTCGTTCGTCACCTCCGCCATGGCGCGCAATATTTCCGGCGTGGACTGAATGCGGGTGGGACGCTGACTCAACAGGGAGACAATCTGGCTGGCGTCCACGCCACGGGCGAACTCTTCCGCGTGGGTTGCTATCAGGAACTGCGTTTTTCTTTCGACGGACTTCCGCTTGAAGTAATCGAGAATTTCCCGTTGCAGATTGACATGCAGGTGGGCATCCGGCTCGTCGAGTAAAATGGTGGTCGGTTGATAGCCATAAAGGAAAGCCATCAAGGTCAACGTCTGATGAAACCCGCTACCACCGGCGATGATGTCGTAGTCTTTGCCGCTTTGCCGGTACTCGACCGTGATATAGACATCCTTGACAGAGTCGTATTTGGGCTCTTGAATTTCTACTGAGAACCAGCGTTTGATAATGTCAGCCAGCTCTTGCCAATCAGCGGGTGGTTTGTAGCCCTTGGAGATACGCCCATCCTGCCCGCGATCAGGTGACGGGCACACCCGCAACAGCAAATTACGCAGCACACTGCCGGGCTGACCTTTGCCCACCTGCTGGCGGATTGGAGAAAAATCCAGTGCCTTCTCCGAAGGCTCTAATCCGGAGAATGGGGGCACATAAGCTATGACTGGTAAATTTCCCTGTTGCTCGCAGGCGCGGAATTTCGCCCAACCATCGCTGGGAATAGCGTAAATGGTTTGTGGTGATTGATAACGTAAGTCCACGCCAAATGAATCCGTCTCGCCTGTTGCATGCTGCCATTCCACATGAATGCCGATCAGAATGTATTCCTGCTTCTTGTTATTTTTATTAGGCGAGTGGCGTATATCTCTATCCTTCCAAAGCAGGTTGAATTCCGGCACTGGCAGCGCCGTGAAGTTGGGCAAGACCACCTGAATACCCTTCGATCCACTGCGCTTGGATCGATGAAATTCATCCACACAAAACTGCCAGATCGCCAACGCCTGAAGCACTGTGCTCTTGCCGCTATTGTTGCGGCCCACGAGCAGGTCGAATTGTGTGAAGTCGTAGGTCTGTTCGCCCACGCTTTTGAAGTTGCGTAAGGTCAGCCGGGTAATCATCGAATCAATCCTCTTTTCACGTCGCGGTAGGCGTTAAGCGCGGCAACTTTCACCAACTCGACTTCGGGCGGAAATGTCATGAGTATATGCACGAACGTACAACTCCGCGTGACTCGTCCCCAAGCCCAATCGGGCAAGACGTTCATAACGTTGTGCCGTTAAGTTCACGCGAACGCGATGATGTCGGGTCAACACAGTGCAGTCAATTGCAGACTGCAAAACAAATCGGCCCGCGCAAGGCGGGCCGGATTTAGCAGTCTCTACTCATCGGCGTTTACGCCAACGCAGCTTTCCGTTCGCTCTTGTGGAACCCCAGCTCCGCCACCGCTCACATCAACCAGGATCACATCACCCGGCACAAACTCGCCGCTTAAGATTTTTTTTCGATAGCGGATTTTCCACCGCCTGCTGGATGGCGCGCACCGAGTAATCCGGCAGCTCTGTTGTACCGAACCGGCGCACATGAAGTACAAGCGATGGGTGGGGCTCGTCGCGGGAAAAACGATTCTGCGCGGCGTGCCGTACCCCAAGGAGTGGGACCCACTCCCCGCGCCGTGATGCTTACTTCACCGTTTCCAAAATCGCGATCTCTTTCTTGAGTAGATCGTTGGCGAGCTCGGAGAGGGCGACGCCTTTTTTGGATGCTATGCGGCCTTCTTTCTTTGATTGCGGCGCCGGTGCATACCCGGTGGTCGGGCCGGCCACCGTGTCGATCTGTTCGTGTTTGGGGTCACCGCCATCCACCAACCATTCCTCAGGGGGGCGTTCGGTGCGCTCATGCACGTGCTCAATCTGGCGCGTGAGGGTCTGGACCTGCGCGCGGGTTCCAGCGTGCCCCCTCCCCGCGCAAAGCCAGCGCGGTGGGAATCAGCGTACAGCCACAGGGCAAACAGAATTTCAGGGGCACTGGCCGCGCGGCCCGCGCCGCCTTCG
>JANOOV010000111.1:0-7603 GCA_031421535.1 Gammaproteobacteria bacterium | reverse complement strand
AATCACCGAGTGCGCCGCGATCTTCTACCGCCGCGAGCATCAGCAGCTCGCTGGAAATAAATTGATCCTTGCGCTGCTGTGCCAGCTTGTCGGTGACGTTGAGCAGGCGGCTCAAATCGTTGGAGACGTGCACGTCGCCTGCGGCACCTTCGACTTTGGGCAAGCGGTCGAGCGCCTTGCTAAGCTCAGAACTCAACGCGTTCACATTCACCCCGGCCTGCGCCAGCATCGGGCGCACGGTGCCGCCGTCTTGCTCGAGCAAGGCCGTCAACACGTGCAACGGCTCGATGAATTGGTGGTCGCGACCCACGGCAAGGCTTTGCGCATCGGCCAGCGCGGCTTGAAATTTATTGGTCAATTTGTCCATTCGCATAATCAGTTACCCTGAGTGATTGGTATTAAAATGGGGCCGTGTTACCGCACTTCAAGACTATTCGTTATGATACGCGCTCGTAACATTCGATGGACTGCATGGAGGATTCAAGGAATGCGCTTACTACTGGCAGAAGACGACCGCATGTTGGGCGACGGCATTTGCGTCACATTAACCGAAGCCGGTTACGCCACCGACTGGGTGACCGACGGCATCGCCGCCGAAGCCGCACTGCAAACCGAAACGTATGCGCTGCTGATTCTGGATCTCGGTCTGCCCAAACTGCCGGGTCTCGATGTGCTCAAGGGCGTACGGCAACGTGGCCAGGATATCCCGGTATTGATACTTACCGCGCGCGACACGGTAGCGGATCGCGTGCAGGGTCTTGACTATGGCGCCGACGATTATCTGGTAAAACCTTTTGACATGGACGAGCTCAATGCGCGGCTGCGTGCGCTGTTGCGGCGCAGCGGCGGGCGCTCCAACCCGGTGATCGAACACGGCGACCTGATCATGGACCCGGCCGCACATGTGGTCACGCACGCCGGGAACGTTGTTGACATTTCGCCGCGCGAATTCGCCGTGCTGCGCATGTTGCTGGAAAACCGCAGCAAAGTGATGTCGCGCGCACGCCTCGAAGAAGGCTTGTATTCCTGGGGCGACGAAGTCGAAAGCAACGCGGTCGAGGTGTACGTGCACCACCTGCGCCGAAAACTTGGAACACCCTTGATCCGCACCATTCGCGGTGTCGGCTACACCATCGATAAGCTGTTGTAGTTTCGTTCCGCTAACCAAGTGACAAAATGAAGCCAGCGGATTTTTTTGCCGGACGAGGCGTAGCCCCGCCACCGCACTCATTGTGCGGTAAGTGGCGGCAACGACGTGTGGCGAAAAAAGATGCGGTTTTATGTCAGCCCTGTGGCGGAACGGACTACCGATGAATCGTTCCATCCGCCGACGTTTGTTGGTGGCGTTGCTCACCGCCACCCTGGGCACGTGGGCGGCGACGGCGGTTTCCAGTTATCTGGATATCCGCTACCAAATCGACCAACTGTTCGATGCGCAACTGGCACAATCCGCACGCGTGCTGTTGGCACTAAACAGCGTGAACCTCGAACAGAAACCCGCCGCCAGCGGAAAACCGGAAAAAAATCCGGACCTGCCTGGCAGCGGCGAACGCCTGTTCGGCCACTCCGACGAAAACAAAGTTGCGTTTCAAGTGTGGATCCAGCCCGACAAACTCGTATTGCGCTCGCCCAATGCGCCGGACTTCCCGCTCTCCGACCGCGAATACGGCTTCAAGGATAAAGACGTGTTCGGTCATCGCTGGCGAGTGTTTTCACTGCCGGACGACCGTAGCTCAATGGTGGTGCAGGTGGGTGAGCGCAACGATTTACGCCGGGCGCTGACCCACAACATCGCCCTGCGCACCTTGCTGCCGATCATCATCGCGCTGCCGTTGCTGGCAGCCGTTATCTGGATCGGCGTCGGGCGCGCGATGGCGCCGTTGGTCAAGCTGGCCAAACAAGTCGAGAACCGCGCCCCTTCGCACTTGCAACCGGTGGAGTCGTACGGCGTACCGGCGGAAGCCAAACCGCTGGTCGATTCATTGAATCGTTTGTTTCGGCGGCTGGAACGCGCCTTTGACAGCGAGCGCCGCTTCACCGCCGACGCCGCCCATGAACTGCGCACACCGCTGGCCGGCCTCAAGGCACAAGCGCAAGTCGCGCTGCGTTCCAGCAGTGACTTGAACCGGCAAAAAGCCTTGCGCATGCTGGAGCAGGGCGTCGACCGCGCAACCCATCTGGTACAGCAATTATTGACCCTTGCACGCCTCGATCCCGATCATGAGCTGACCGAGACGCACAACATTGATCTGGCAAACATCGCGCAACACGCGCAACGTGACCTGGCGCTGGTTGCGCTGGAAAAACACATCGAGCTTTCAGTGGGAGAATTATTTTCCTGGTCGGTGCAAGGTCACGCCGATGCTCTCGCAATCCTGTTGCGCAATCTGGTAGACAACGCCGTGCGTTACACGCCCGAGGGTGGAAAAGTCGAGATCAGCATGGTGCGCGACGCTGCCTGCGTGCTGCTGCGCGTCGCCGACAGCGGCCCGGGCATTCCGGCCGAGGAACGGGAAAAAGTTTTTAAACGATTTTATCGGGCACTGGGCACCGAAGCGCCGGGCAGCGGGCTGGGCCTTTCCATTGTGCAACGCATTGCCGAGCTGCATCGCGCGACGCTGGTCCTGGGCGTTTCGGTCTACAACGGCTTGCAAGTGGATGTGTCTTTTCCCACACAACTGGCGCGTGGCAGTTAAGAACAACTTAATATAGCGCATGCTACTGTGTGCCTGTGCTGATTGAGGTCGTGTCCCCTCCCCCCTCCCCAAGCACGCGGACGGCGAACCCCTTCGTAGTTCGCGTGAACAGGGCACGGCGTTAGTCAGCACATTTCCGACCCGTGTTCCAGTTAATACTGGAACTCCCCTTAAGCCCCACCCCCCGGTGGGGCTTTTTTTATTCCCCCCACAATTTCTTGTGCAACACTTTACTGATGCGTTGCAAACACTCGCGATGCTCAACCTGTGTGCACGATAACGGCGGAAACACCCGTAAGCGCACCCGACTGCGTAACAGCACCGCCAACAACGTGTGGCCCGCACCGCGCACACCATCAATATGCAGCGGATAAATCAGGCAGCGGGATTTATGCGCAAGCGTGACGACGCCACCCTTGAGCAAAGCCGGAGTGTCGTCCACATGAATTCCACCGTGCGGAAACAGCACCACAACTTCTCCGTTCCGCAACGCGCGCAGCGCTTCACGCAAGGCGCGCTCGGGGCGCTGCCCACGATCCACCGGAATGCAACCGATGGCGCGAAACAACCAGCGCAATCCGAAACGGTCATACTCTTCGCGTGCAATCAGAAACCGTACCGGGCGCACACTCGCCGCCACCACCAATAAAGGGTCAAGACCGGAAACGTGATTGGCGACCACAATCGCTCCGCCGCGTTCGGGCAGATCCAGCAGAACAGAGTTCATACGGTGGTAGCGGCGACAAAATACCCGCGTCAGGCCATCAAGCGAATTGAGCCCACGTGAGCCCCAATCTGCCCGATGCTGCGCCAGACATGCGCGCCACAACCAGCGCAGCGCGAACATGCTGATGGTCAGCGCCATCCCAATAATGAGAGTCGCTGTAATCATGATCGCGCCAACCTTCCATTCCTAAACATGCGTTGATCCAGTAATTGTCATGCTCAATGCCTTTAATTTCGGTGCTGATTGCCCACCGCATCGGTAAGACTACGTTAATAAATCCGTAAGCAAGGTGTAATGTACGTTTGTTCCAATGAACCTCAAGAGCAAAGCACATCACGCTCTTCAACAGCACAACGGAGGTTACTCATGAACACGATTGCAAACCAGAATAACGGAACCAACACATTGACGTTCGCCGAACGCGTCCTGCGTGTGGCGGTAGGTTCTGCTTTCATCGGCTCAGTCTTCGCCGCCACGACAACGGTACTCCACTGGCAAGTACTGTTGCCCCTGATCGGAAGTTATGCGGTGGTGTCCGGAATAACCGGCACCGGCATTTTAAGCAGCTTTCTGGATAACCAGCCCGGACTGTATCGTGGCGTTCGGTTCGCGCTAAGCGTCGGCTTGATCGGCACCGTATTTATTGCCGATACCGCACCCCTTGGGCTCATCGCGATACTGCCGCTGGTGGGTATTTATACCGCCTTGGCAACATTGCTTGGACAGTCGCCGATGACTTCGGTACTGGAAGCCGCCAAGATCATTCCGCACATCGTCACACCCCACGGTGCGCTGGATGAAGCACATCTTGACGATGCGCAGCGTAAGCACAGCGGGATGTTAAGCCACGTCGCTTGATTCTCTAAAACCATGGTGTTGAAACAAAGGAGCGCAACCCCCGGCGCCGCAGGCGCCGGGGGTTTAATGCGTGCTACTGCCAGTAGCTGTTTTTACGCGTGAGTACCAGAGGTCCGTTGTGACAATCCGCGAATTCCCCTCGCAACTGTTTTTCCACAATGGTTCCGGTAAACCGCCCTGGGCAACACAAGCTGTCTGCGCGTGCAGGAATTTCAATGATCACGGTTTTTCCCTTGAGCGTTAATGGCGCAATAAAAGGCGTTCCTGCAACACCTTTCGCGCATTGCACCATCGCAACGTAACCGCTCTGATTTTGCATCACAAAAATCTCGGTACCGACGATTTGTTGCTTGCCGGTGAGATACCACATGTCGGAATACAGGCCGGTGATGCGCGGAATATTTTCTGCAGCGATAGTGATTGCTCCAGGCACCATTCCACAAACTAACCCCGCAAACAGGCCCACCACGGTCAATGGTTTTTTCATCGGTGATTCCTTGAGTTGATCACAGCAAAGCGCGCATCCACAGACTCCTGGCGTAAAATCGACAGCCCCTTCCCAGGAAGAAAAAATCGGCGCGTCGGCTCGATGCTCGCGGGTGAATAAAACAGCAACCCCATGTTATATTTACCGGCGTACTTATCCGATGATTCTCACACCAAGAAATTTTTTGTGGGCCTGCATGGCGATGTTCCACGCCTCGCCCCGGTAGCTCAGCTGGATAGAGCATCCCCCTCCTAAGGGGAAGGTCGGCCGTTCAAATCGGCTCCGGGGCACCATTAAAACAATGACTTACGTTAAAATTAGAATCACTAAAAAACAATAAGTGCGTAGTAAGTGAAGAATTACCGGAGAACACGCGCTCCTTCCCCACCATCACCCGCCACAAATTCACGCGCGCCATCGCCACGCCTGTAAAATGCTCGCATTGAAATCATGGGGCGAAGCATGGCCGAACAAATTCAGCGCAAAAACTTGTGGGACGAAGTCGAGCAAGTATCTGTGGAGTAGATCAAGGCGTAGGTAGCTGCTCAAGCAACAGGTCAAGCGCGTTACGGGAGATGTTGATTTTACAGGTCAGTCAGTCGGTGCGAAGACCAAGCTAAATAAGTCGACCCTTGGCGCTATTCCGTCTTATTGGACGCAAGTTCTTCACTGGTTCGGGCGCGAATTTCTATTGCCGGACCAGTAAGCGTTTCACGCTCTGTTTCCGCCTCAATCCTGACCAATGATGTATCGGCAAAGTAGATCGACGACAAAATCAGCATGACGTTATGGCTCGTGAGTAGTTTCCCTGCTTTAGGCGCATGTGGTGGAAAAGAGTCACTCAAATGGTCTTTTGGAACTTCAACAGTCGCAATTAGCTCATCATTCAAGTAAGCGCGGACGACCAAGCTACGAATTGGGTCTTCTCGCAAGGAAAATACTCTTACATGAGCACACAGCTTTTCTAAGCCTGCCGGCAACTTGTTAACGATAACTTCAGAGCCAAAGCAGCCCATTAACGAAAATTTGTTTCCAATTTCTCGACGGATATCATCGCAAAATTGGGCAACGACAAAACGCGACTCTTTCATTGTTGTTTCTGCCCGCGAGTTTTTCTCTGCACCCGGATTGCTTTGAAAGCTCGCGCTTCATCTATGCCAAGCGCGGCGGCTAATTTTGCAATCATTTCGGTGCCCGGGTCATTCTTACCGCTCTCTAGTATCGCAATATATGGCTGCGTAGTATTTGCTGCGGCAGCTAACTGAGCTTGCGAAAAACCCGCATTCGAACGAAGCGCGGAAAGCGACTCTGGTTCGTCTGCGTACCAAATTGCTCCGATTTCTTTCCTTGCACGCGCGATTCTGGCTGCCATTTCTGGATCAGCTTCAAACTCTCTTACAACGTCATCAATCGGTGCTGAGTTTGGCAATGGAAAAGGACTGCCAACATTAACTTCGAAAATGAACACCTCAGCGGTGGTCGTTGTGATCGCTTCGTCATAGACTTCGCCAGTCGGAAATGATTCGTGCAGAGATGGGAGCGTTGAGGTTGTCATAGTCGAACTCTTTATTTTCTTGTGAACGACAGCGAGAATCCAAAGGTACTGAGTCTTCCAGTGCCATCCATACACCACTCGATAGCTTGTTGCTGGCGTATCGAGCACTCGGAACCGCCAAATACCTTGAGGACGTGCAGCTGCCCATTCTTTTACGTTAATAAGGTAGCTGCCAAAATTATTGTCGCCTCTCTGCGTTAGCTTGTCCTGTGCGAGCGGATCGGGATACATCGCAAGGATGTGCGCAACAGCGTCCGGATCAGTAGGCCTTAGCCCTATGAGATCTTTCTTCGCATTGTCGTGGATCGCGATATGCATTATATACGATAATATATAAACTGTGTCGGCCAATCGGCGAACAAACTTTAGTCTAGACCGATGTAAGGCCAAGTATTTGTTGGAAGGCGCTTTTGTAACATGTTGGATACAGCCTTACAAAAGACGACGGCGCGCGCCTGCGGCTTCGTGAACGTTACATTGTGACGCAACAAAAAAGCAGCGCTCCTCTGCGAGTACGCCCAGTGCGTGCACTTGGACTGAGAGTCTGAGAAAAATTCAATTTCTGCAATTACAAAATCATACGACGGCTTGACCGTTCACCTGCGTTCAGATTCGAACGAGACCGCCGCATCGGAGTCGGTGCAGCGGCTTGCGGTCGCTAAATCGGTCTGATGGGCCTGTTTTCAGGTCTATTTCCTCGTTCATCCCGCTGCGGCGAGCAGCGCGGACGCGCCTGTCCCCAGGCCGACCCAATGGGGCGCCCGTGTGACCCTCCGCAGCAGGTTGTGGGCCAGTGCAAACCCCGTGGCGACACACTTGACCTTGGCCAGACCGCGCTCGGGCAGTCGCACCAAGCCCCGGTTACGCGCCTGCGCATTCACGCATTCGGCCGTGGCGGCGCGGTCTTTGTAGATTTCTTTCGCGGCATCACTGGCCATGTGTTGGCGCCAGGTCGCGATGGCCGCACGGTCGGTTGATTGGGGCGCAGATTCATCGCGGCCTTCTTTCTTTGATTGCGGCGCCGGTGCATACCCGGTGGTCGGGTCGGCCACCGTGTCGATCTGTTCGTGTTTGGGGTCACCGCCATCCACCAACCATTCCTCAGGGGGGCGTTCGGTGCGCTCATGCACGTGCTCAACCTGGCGCGTGAGGGTCTGGACCTGCGCGCGGGTTCCAGCGTGCCCCCTCCCCGCGCAAAGCCAGCGCGGTGGGAATCAGCGTACAGCCACAGGGCAAACAGAATTTCAGGGGCACTGGCCGCGCGGCCCGCGCCGCCTTCG
>JANOOV010000110.1:0-6169 GCA_031421535.1 Gammaproteobacteria bacterium | reverse complement strand
AATTTTAGATTTCAGTCGCTGCGCTGTTTCTTCGCAAACAGCAGGAACGGCAGTACAAACGGGCCGAGCACGAGGCCGAGCATCGTCCAGTAACGTACACTCAAGCCGCGTTTGCGCGCGACGAAATAACCGGCCAGTGCGCCTGCGATCTGCAACAGCAGCGACGCAGCGATTGCCGTGGGTGATGTAAGTAGGGTCAGTGCAGAAATGATTTCAGGCGGTAACAAAGCAAGTGTTTCAGGTGGCATGGTCTAGCTCCGGCAAATGAACCTCTAAGGGCAATAGCAATGATAGGTCGAATTGGCAGTGCAGTTTGCAGTTTGTTGATCGCCGGTAACGCATGGTCTGCCGAATTGCTGCATCACGATTTGCGCGTGACGCTGCAACCGGAGGCCCATCGCCTGGTGGCGCAAGACACCATCACCTTGCCGCGTGGTTTGGCGCACGGCAAAACTTTCCGTTTCAGTTTGCATGCCGGACTGGCGCCGCGCGTGTTGAACGACAAGGCGACGCTGGAACCGATGGCGCCTAAAGCAGGCGCGTCGGAAAATGTCTACACACAGTACCTGCTGACCTTGGCGCCGGGCGCACGCGAGATCAAATTTGAATACGGCGGCGAAATTTTTCACGAACTCAGCGACGCGAGCGCAGAACTTGCGCGCGGCATGCGCGATTCAACCGGCATGATCGCGGCCGAGGGCGTATTTCTGAACGGCGCGAGCGCCTGGTATCCGCACTTTGAAGGCGAGGATTTAATAAGTTTTGCGCTCGAAGTGCGGTTGCCGAAAGCGTGGGATGTGGTGAGCCAGGGCGCGCGCACGCATCACGATGTGGATGGCGACGCGCGCGTGGTGCGTTGGGAAGAGCAGCGTCCGCAGGATGAAATTTATCTGCTTGCCGCGCCGTTTACCGAGACTACGCAAACCACCGACGGCGTGCAGGCGATGGTGTTTCTGCGCGCGGCTGATGAGGCGCTGGCGCGCACCTATCTCGACGCCACCGTGCGCTACACCAATATGTACAGTCAACTCCTGGGCCCTTATCCCTACGCGAAATTCGCGCTGGTGGAAAATTTCTGGGAGAGCGGTTTCGGCATGCCGTCGTTCACTTTGCTGGGCTCGAAGGTGTTACGTCTGCCGTTCATCGTCAACTCGTCGTACCCGCACGAAATTTTGCACAACTGGTGGGGCAATAGCGTGTATGTGGATTACGCGCGCGGTAATTGGTCCGAAGGATTGACCAGTTATCTGGCCGATCATCTGTTGCAAGAGCAGCGCGGCGAAGGCGCGAACTACCGGCGCGCGGCGTTGCAGAAATACACCGATTTCGTCAGCAGCGCGCGCGATTTTCCGCTCACGGAATTCCGCTCGCGCCACAGTTCGAGCACCGAGGCGGTGGGCTATGGTAAGACGCTGTTGTTGTTTCACATGCTGCGGCGCGAGCTGGGTGATGACATTTTTGTGCAGGCCTTGCGCGAGTTTTATCGTCGCTTTCAATTCAAGAGCGCCAGCTTCGACGATATAAAAATGGTGTTTGCGGAAGTTGCGAAAAAGAGTCTCGATGCGAGTTTCGATGCCTGGGTCAAACGCCCGGGCGCACCGCAATTGCGGGTGCGGGACGTGCACGCCAAACCGGATGGCGACGGTTTTATGCTCAGCGCAATCATCGAGCAAACCCAAGCAGATGCAGCGTTCCCGCTCATCCTGCCGCTAGCAGTGCATCTGCAAGGTGTCGAGACCGCGCACCAGACCACGGCGCGGATGGAGGGCAAGCAACTGGCGCTGAGCTTACGGGTTCCGGCACGGCCAGTGCGGCTCGACGTGGATCCGGAGTTCGACATTTTTCGTCGGTTGGATCAGGCCGAGATTCCGCCCGCGTTGTCGCAGGTGTTTGGTGCCGAAAAAACCCTGATTCTACTTCCCGCCGAGGCGCCCGCGCCGTTACGCAAGGCCTACGAACAACTCGCGCAGGCGTGGCGTGCGGCCGAGCCGGACAAGATCGAAATCAAAACCGACAACACGCTGAAAGCGCTGCCGAAAAACCGCGCGGTGTGGCTGCTGGGTTGGGAGAATCGCTGGCTCGTAAAGCTGCAACCGGCGTTGCAGGGCTATGCCTTCAAGGTCGATACCACCGGCGTGTCGATCAACGCACAACGCTATGCGCGTGCGGAGCAGTCGCTGGTGGTTAGCGCGCGCAGCCCGGCGAATCCGGCGGTGTCGCTGGCGTGGCTGGCATCGGACCATCCGCAAACCATCGCCGCGCTGACGCGCAAATTGCCGCATTACGCGCGCTATAGTTTTCTGGCATTCCAAAATAGCGACGCGAGCAATACGCTCAAAGGCCAATGGCCGGTGGTCGGTTCGCCGTTGTCGGTGGTGGTGCGGCAGGGGGTGGGTGCGAAGGTCGTGGTAACACCGGGAAAACTTGCGCCGCGCACCGCCTTGGTTTCGGTTGCGGCGCAGTAAGCGCCCCGTCATCACCCGCAGGGATTTTTTGTGATCGAATTGTCGCACATCGAACGCATTTTTCACGTCGGCGACCAGCAAGTGCATGCGTTGCGCGATGTTGATCTGACTATCGCACGCGGCGAATACGTTTCCATCATGGGCCCATCCGGGTCAGGCAAGTCCACGTTGCTGAATATCGTCGGGCTGCTGGATCGGCCCGACTCAGGAAAATATCAACTCGATGCCGCCGACGTCACGTCGCTGAGTGAAGAGCAGCTCGCGCGCACGCGCCGCGACAAAATCGGTTTTGTGTTTCAGTCCTTCCATCTGGTGCCGCGCCTGACGGCCGCAGAAAATGTCGAGCTGCCGATGATGTTGGCGGGTATCGAACCCGGCGCGCGCAAGCCGCGCGTGCAGCAAGCCTTGCACGCGATGGGTCTTGCGAACCGCGCGCACCACAAACCCGAGCAACTTTCCGGTGGGCAGCGGCAACGCGTGGCGATTGCGCGCGCGACCATCATGCAACCGACGGTATTGCTTGCCGATGAGCCGACCGGAAATCTTGATCGTGCCTCCGGGCTGGAGGTTATTGCCGTGCTGGAAAGTCTGGTGGAAAAGGGTATGGCCGTGGTGGTGGTGACACATGACCCGTTCATCGGCGAGCGCGCGCGGCGGCAGATTCGTATGGAGGACGGCAGGGTGGTTGCGGATCGGGCTGTAGCTTAAAAAGGTTGAAAAGTTTTTCCTCAATGCGAACTAACGACATGCTGAATTTTGCGTTGAAAACCGTGCGTGGCAACCGCGCACGCACGGTGTTGATGTTGTTTGCGATGGCCATCGGCGTTGCGGCCGTGGTGGTGCTCACCGCACTGGGCGAGGGCGCACGTCGATACGTCATCAACGAATTTGCCTCGTTGGGTTCGCACTTGCTGATCGTGTTACCGGGGCGCTCGGAAACCGCCGGCGCCGGTCCGGCAATGTTCCTTGCGCAGACGCCGCGCGATCTGACCATCGACGACGCCCTGGCGTTGCGACGCATCAGTTACGTGCGGCGTCTGGCGCCGCTCAATGTGGGTTCGGCGGCGGTGTCGTATCTGCAACGTTCGCGCGAAGTGCCGGTGCTTGGCACCACGGCGGAATGGCTGGAAATCCGCAAGTGGGCCATGGACCAGGGTCAGTTTCTGCCGCCGGAAGATGCGACCAACGCCATCGCGGTCTGCGTGCTGGGCAGCAAAGTGCGCAATGAATTATTCGGCGCGCAGTCGGCGCTGGGTGAATGGGTGCGCATCGGCGACCGGCGCTTTCGTGTCGTCGGCGTGCTTGGCGGGCAGGGTCGTTCCATCGGCATGGACGTGGATGACATGGTGATGATCCCGGTGGCATCGGCGCAGGCCTTGTTCAATTCGTCGTCGTTGTTCCGCATTTTCATCGAGACGCGCAGCCGCGACGAAATGACCCTGGCCAAGGACGCCATCGTCAAGACGCTTGCCGCGCGCCATCAGGGGGAGCAGGACGTGACAGTCATCGCGCAAGACGCGGTGCTGGCGACCTTCGACCGTATTTTCAATGCGCTGACGTATACGGTGGCGGGCATTGCGTCCATCAGTTTAGGGGTTGCCGGTATTCTGATCATGAATGTCATGCTGGTCGCGGTAGCACAGCGCACGTCGGAAATCGGCTTGCTCAAAGCTTTGGGTGCGCCGCAGCGGCAAATCCTGCGCCTGTTTTTATCGGAGGCGGCGTTATTGTCAATGTTTGGCGCCGTATTGGGTTTAATGCTGGGTGCTTTGGGCGTTTGGGGCATCAGCCGGATGTATCCCGCATTGCCATTGCAACCGCCGTTGTGGGCGGTGATCGCAGCGGTTGCGGTGGCCGTGGGAACGGGTTTGTTATTCGGCGTGTTACCCGCGCGGCGCGCGGCGCGCATGGATGCGGTGCAAGCATTGTCGCGGCGATAATTCAGGAAGCTTAAGCGTCATGCGTATCAAGGATTTTCAGTTTCTCGCCTTCGGCGCCCTGCGCGCGCAACGCATGCGCAGTTTCCTCACTGCGCTGGGTATCGCGGTGGGTATCGCGGCCGTCGTGTTGCTCACGTCGATCGGCGCGGGCATCCACCGCTTTGTGCTGGCCGAGTTCACGCAATTCGGCACCAACATTATCGGTATTCAACCCGGCAAGTCGGCAACGCACGGTGGATCGGTGGGTGTGTTCGGTGCGGTGCGGCCGCTCACGGTGAGCGACGGCGAAGCGCTGCGGCAGATCCCCGACGTCACGGCCATGGTGCCGATGGTGCAGGGCAACGCAGAAGTGGAGTCGGGCGGCAAAACGCGGCGCACCACGGTCTACGGCACCAACGGGGATTTTTCCGATGCCTTTAGCATGCGTATCGGCACCGGCACTTTTCTGCCGTCGATTGATGCCGGTGCGGAACGCGCGTTCGCGGTGCTGGGCAGCACGCTGCGTCGGGAATTATTCGGCAGCCGCAGCCCGTTAGGCGAACGCATTCGCATCGGCGGCGCGCGCTTTCTGGTGGTCGGCGTGATGGAGCCCAAGGGGCAGGTGCTGGGTTTTGACCTTGACGACACGGTATACATTCCGGTGGCGCGCTCATTGGAGTTGTTCAACCGCAACGGCGTGATGGAAGTGCATCTCGCTTACCGTGCCGGTGCGCCGGTGGCGGAGATCATCGCCGCATCAAAACGTATTTTGATGGCGCGCCACGGCACCGAAGACTTCACCATCACCATGCAGCAGCAGATGCTCGACGTGCTGGGTTCGGTGCTGGGCGTATTGACCTTCGCCGTCGGCGCGCTCGGCGGCATTTCGCTGCTGGTCGGCGCGGTCGGTATCGTCACCATCATGACGATTGCCGTGACCGAGCGCACCGCCGAGATCGGTTTGCTGCGCGCGTTGGGCGCAACCCGTAAGCAGATTCTCGCACTGTTTCTCGGCGAAGCCGTGGTGCTGGCGGCGCTGGGCGGTTTTGCAGGTTTGCTGGTCGGTGCCGGAGGCGGACAATTATTGCATCTGGCCCTGCCGGCCTTGCCGGTGCAAACGCCCTGGTCGTACGTGGCGGCATCGGAAGCCATCGCGGTCGCCATCGGCCTGTTGGCGGGCGTATTGCCGGCACGGCGCGCGGCGCGCATGGACCCGGCGGTCGCATTGCGCGCGGAATAGCAATAGGTGCCGGGCGGTTTGGTATGATGTCCTCCGCTTTTCGTTAACGGCCTGCGTATAAATGAACGATCATCCCGCGACCCTGCACCGCCTGCGATTTTTTCTGTGGCTTGCGATTGCCGTCAGTTTTTTCTTCAATCTGTCCGCCGTGCCTTTATTTGATGTCGACGAAGGCGCCTTCAGCGAAGCGACGCGTGAGATGTTCGAGCGCGGTGATTTTATTTCGCCCTACCTCAACGGCGTGCCGCGCTACGACAAACCGATTCTGATTTATTGGCTGCAAGCCGCCAGCGTCGCGCTGTTTGGTTTTGAAGCGTTTGCGTTTCGTTTGCCGTCGGCGTTGGCCGCAACGTTGTGGGTGCTGGCGGTGAGCGCGTTCGTGCGCAAAGTTCGCTCGCCGTTACTGGGTTATTACGCGGGCATCGTCACCGCACTGTGTCTGGCGGTATCGGTGATCGGCAAAGCGGCCACCGCCGATGCGCTGCTGAATCTGCTCATCGCGGTGTCGATGTTCGCGGTGTATCTCTTTTATAAAGAACGTCACA
>JANOOV010000109.1:0-10509 GCA_031421535.1 Gammaproteobacteria bacterium | reverse complement strand
GCGTTGTTGCTTAACAGCACGGCATCAATCAGCGCAGCAACGTCGGCGCCCTGTGATGCCGGAATTCCCGGAGCTGCAAAGTTGGCGGGATGTTCCTGCGTTTTATCCGGCGCAATGACACGCTCGGCAGTGTGCTGTTGCGCGGCGGAAAACGGGATAATCACCGATGCGAACACATCGTCGAGCACCGCCAACACCCGCGTGGCGATCAGCGGGCGCAGGATCACCGGAGCGTCGATGCGCGGCGCCGGGGCATCCATGACCAACAGCTCACGACCCACGTCGGCCGTTGCCGTGTACGCGATCAGCGCATCGCGCATCACCACATCTGCGGGTTGATGAAGATCATCCGCCAAGGTGTAGCTATTGATGCGCAATGTGGATTTTTCAGAAACTGAAAATATCAACTTGAGAATGACCCGCTCATGCTCGGGAAGGTTCAGTACACGTACGACGTAGTTGTTCTTCATCTTCACGCTCGACTTCAGGCACATCGCGCTTCAACCGCGCGCCTTGCGATGCTGTAGATATCGGTAAGTGCCGGCGGCGATGAAACAGACAATACGGAAATTGCGGCAAATTTCGCATAAATCGCTTTCGATGTGATCGGCGTGTGGTGGCGGTCATCATTTGCAGACTGCGGCCTGCGATGCACATCACACCCAAACCGCAAGGCAGGTGGAATGGGCTTCGTTAACCGGATATATCAACAATGGAAAAATACATGGTGCCTCTGCCGGAAATCCGCTAGAGTCATGCCGCTAAAAAGCATCTGCGTTCGCGTACATGACTGAATCTTCGACTCCTGCCGCCACTCTGAAAATTCGCATTCGTTTCGACGACGACGCCACCGCAGTCGAAGCGGACGATGTAACCCTCAACTTGCGTCGTGTGGCCGTTGCGCTACTGCTGATTCTCGCCGCAGCATTCGGCATTCACGCCGTGATGAAAAATAATCCGCCTGATCAAGCGCCGCTACCGATGACGCAAATCACGGCGCCCCCGGCCGTGGAAATAACGCCCTCCCCAACTCCACCTTTGACCGCGCCGGTACCGGCTACGCACACCCAGCAATCTTCGCCAAATCAAACCAACCGGGTGGTGCGTGCCGTACTCACCGACACACCGTACAAACGTCAAACTGTGCAGTCACTGGTCGGTGAGCTCCCGGCCGCCGCCGCGATCAAACGATTTCATTTTTTCTCTGAGGTACAGAATGTATCGAGTCAGCGCTTTACGCATCGCTGGGAATATCGCGGCAAACCGGTAGCGCAGATTGTGTTTTCGCCCAGTGGAAAAAATTGGGCAGGCGCATCAAGCAAACAAATCCCCACACATATGCAAGGCGCATGGCGCGTGGTCTTGGTCAACGAAAGCGGCGTCGAGTTGACGAGCGTCGCGTTTACCTACGGCAAGGAATTAACGCCCAAGACGGCGGTGTGACTATCCTAAATTAACCAGCCGACGCGGTGCGACGCGCCCGTCGTCCAGCACCTGGCCGATCCCTAAAAAATTCATTTGCCCGTTGAACAGGCGTACCAGGCCGCGATCACTGGTGCGCGGAATGAACACCGTCTGACCGCGTTTGAGAAAGTAAGCGGCATCGTCGGACAGTTTTACGCCAGGCCAATCGGCCAAGGCGCTGTCCATCGGTAACAGGCGCTGGTCGAGAATTTCCATGCCTTGTTGCACGTCGTCCTGCAACTGCTGCAGGGTCACCGCTTGCGGCAAGGTGTAAGGCCCAACCAGGTCGCGCCGCAATTGTGCCACGTGCGCGCCGCAGCCCAGGACGGCGCCGATGTCTTCGGCCAGCACGCGAATGTAGGTACCCTTGGAGCAGCGCACGGCGATTTCCAGTTCGTCATTTTCAAAACGTAATAATGTCAAATCGTGGATCGTTACATTGCGTGGGAGACGTTCGACTTCCAGACCCTGGTGCGCCAATTTGTAAAGCGGTACACCGTTTTGTTTGATGGCGGAGTGCATCGGCGGGATCTGCACAATGTCGCCGACAAAACGCGCCAGCACCGTGTTCACAGTATCGAGACTCAATGCGCCGATCGGGTGAGTTGCAATCACGGTACCGTCGGCGTCGCCGGAATCAGTGCACACGCCGAGCTTGATGACCGAACGATAACCTTTGGTGGCGTCAAGCAAAAAGCCGGAAATCTTGGTTGCCTCGCCCAGACACAACGGCAACACGCCGGTGGCCAGTGGATCGAGACTGCCGGTATGCCCGGCTTTGCGTGCCTTGAATAAACGTTTGACGATTTGCAATGCGCCGTTGGAGGTCATGCCGACCGGCTTGTCCAGCAGCAGCACGCCGTGAACATTGCGGCCTTTCTTGGTGGCGGTGCTCACGGCTTTTCGGATTCGTCGGCGGGTGTGTCAACGTGGCGCTGGTCATCGGCGGCGCGTGCGACATCAATCAGGTTCGACAGGCGGATCCCGGATTCCACCGAGGCGTCGTACTTAAAGCGGATTTCGGGAATGTGGCGAAGTGTCAAGCACCGGCCCACTTCGCGGCGTAAAAAACCGGCCGCACCGTTGAGAATTTTTACCGATTCTTTGTGGGTTTGCTCGTCGCCACCCAGTTCGGTGACGAACACGATGGCGTGTTCCATCTCTTTGGTCACTTCGACGGCCGTCACCGTGATCATGCCCAGGCGCGGATCTTTCAAACCGCGTTGGATCAGTTGCGCCAGTTCGCGCTGCAACTGATCTTCCACGCGCCGTATACGGCTACCATCTTTTTTCATGACTACAACTTGCGTGCGACTTTAACGCGCTCAAAGACTTCGATCTGGTCGCCTTCTTTCACGTCGTCGTATTTCTTCACACCGATGCCGCATTCGGTACCCATGCGCACTTCGTTCACGTCGTCTTTAAAGCGGCGCAGCGATTCCAGCTCGCCTTCAAACACCACGACGTTGTTGCGCAACACGCGAATCGGGCTGCTGCGTTTGATCATGCCATCCATGACCATGCAGCCTGCGATCAATCCCAGCTTGGGCGAGTTGAACACCTGACGCACTTCCGCCATGCCGATGATCTGCTCCTTGAATTCCGGCGCCAGCATGCCCGACAGTGACGCCTTCACCTCGTCGATCACTTCGTAGATGATGCTGTAGTAATGCAGGTCCACACCGGCTTCGTCGATCAGACGCTTGGCAGTGGAATCGGCACGCACATTAAAGCCGATCATGACGGCATTCGACGCAACCGCCAGATTCACATCGGATTCGGTGATCCCGCCGACGCCGCTGGTGACGATCTTGACTTTAACTTCATCGGTGGCCAAAGCGGTCAAGGCATGACAAATCGCTTCGACCGAACCGTGCACGTCGGCCTTCACCACCAGATTGAGCGTACGCAATTTTCCTTCGTCCAGACTGGAGAACACGTCTTCCAGTTTGGTTTGCTGCTGGCTTGCCAGCTTCACATCGCGGAACTTGCCCTGACGGAACAGCGCGACTTCGCGCGCTTTACGTTCGTCGACCATGACCACGACGTCTTCTCCGGATTTGGGCACGCCCGATAAACCCAGCACCTCCACCGGAGTGGACGGACCGGCTTCATCAATCGAGCGGCCCTGTGCATCCAGCATTGCGCGTACGCGTCCGTATTCATACCCCGACAAAATCACATCACCTTTGCGCAGCGTACCGGCCTGCACCAGTACCGTCGCCACCGGGCCGCGACCTTTGTCCAGACGCGCCTCGATCACCACACCGTGCGCCGGGCCGTCTTTGACGGCGCGCAATTCCATGACTTCGGATTGCAACAGAATCGCATCCAGCAAAGTGTCAACACCCTGACCGCTTTTAGCCGACAAGCTGACGAACATGGTGTCGCCGCCCCAGTCTTCCGGGATGACTTGTTCTTGTGTCAACTCCTGGCGCACCCGGTCGGCATTGGCTTCGGGTTTATCGATTTTATTCACGGCGACCACCAGCGGCACACCCGCAGCACGTGCGTGCTGGATTGCTTCTTTGGTTTGCGGCATCACCCCGTCGTCGGCGGCAACCACCAACACCACGATGTCGGTGGCCTTGGCGCCGCGTGCACGCATCGCGGTAAACGCGGCGTGGCCGGGTGTATCCAGGAACGTGATATTGCCCTTGTCAGTTTCGACATGATAAGCACCGATATGCTGGGTAATACCGCCCGCCTCGCCTTCGGCCACCTTGGTGCGGCGAATGGTGTCCAGCAGCGTGGTTTTACCGTGATCGACGTGCCCCATAATGGTCACGACCGGCGCACGCGACACTAGCTCACCTTCGGCGGCCTTGCCGCGATCCAGAACTTCTTCCAACGCATCGTCGCGTAACAGCTTCACTTCATGCCCCATTTCTTCCACCACCACAGCGGCCGTCGCCTGATCCAGAACTTGATTGATGGTCACCATGGTGCCCATCGTCATCATGGTCTTGATGACTTCAGCGGCTTTCACCGACATTTTTTGCGCAAGGTCGGCCACGGTGATGGTTTCAGGAATACCCACGGCACGCACCACCGGCGCCGTGGGCATGGCAAAGCCATGTTGCGGTGCACGCGGGGCCACCATGCCCGGCGAGCGGGATTTTTTCTTGCGACGCAGCGAGGATTTTTCTGCGGTGATATGCAGCTCTTCGCGCTCGGCAGGTTCCTGTAAAACTTCCTGATCGACCTTGACGCGTTTGCCTTCTTTCTTGGTTTTAGCGGCGCCGGGTTTTTCGCCCGCGCGCTTTTTGCGACCTTCTTCGCTGTCGTCAACCACCGGCACCGGCTTGCGCGGCTCGGCGGCGCGGCGCGCGTCATCGGTGGCTTTGCGGGCTTCTTCAGCCTTGCGGGCTTCTTCGGCTTTACGCGCCTCTTCGGCTTTGAGTGCTTCTTCTTCCACGCGCTTGCGTTCGTTTTGTTCGCGTAACGCAATCTCGGCTTTTTGCTCGACGGTCAGCTTGCTTTGCTCTTCCGCCGCTTTTTGTTCGGCGGCCTGCTGCACTTCTTCGGTAATTACGCTGCGCTTGACGTAGGTACGCTGTTTGCGCACCTCGACGCTCACCGCCTTGGTGGTTTTACTCGGGCCCTGCCCGGAGGTCTGGCGCAATTCAGTTACGGTGCGGCGTTTGAGGGTGATTTTTTTCGGCTCGGCGGTGTTCGCAGTCTCGCTGACGCCGCGTTTACTGCTCAAGTGATCCAGCAAGCGCATTTTATCGTCGACGCTGATTTTTTCATCAGCGTCCTTGAGCGTCACACCCACGTCATTGAGCTGCGATAGCAGCCGCTCCACGGGAATGCCGACGTCACTTGCAAACTGCCGAACGGTTACATCTGACATAGTGCCTTAGACTCCAAAAAACTCTAAACAAAGTTACTGCTGTTGCGCGGCAAACCAGGGCTCACGGGCGCGCATGATGAGCTGTGCGGCACGTTCCGCATCCAGGCCGTCAATGCCGGACAACTCGTCAACCGACTGTTCAGCCAAGTCTTCCATCGTACGCACGCCCTTGCCTGCCAAGGCCGTTGCCAATTGCCGGTCCATGCCCTCCATGTCGAGCAGGTCTTGCGCCGGTCCCGCATCGCCGCTGCGTTCTTGTTGTGCAATGGCGCGGGTGACGATGCAGTCCTTGGCGCGATTGCGTAATTCCTCAACGATTTGTTCGTCGAACTCTTCGATGTCCAACATTTCTTGCACCGGCACGTAGGCAATTTCTTCGATGGTGGAAAAGCCTTCCTGGACCAGGATGCTGGCCACTTCCTCATCCACGCCCAATTGCTCCATGAAGACCTTCTTGGCGCCTTCGGTTTCCTCTTCGCCCTTCTTGGACGCGGAGGACTTGTCCATAACGTTCAATTCCCAGCCGGTCAGTTCGCTGGCCAGACGCACATTCTGCCCGGCCCGGCCGATGGCCTGCGCCAGCGTTGCGTCTTCCACGGCGATGTCCATGCTATGCGCTTCTTCGTCAACCAAAATGGAAGCGACTTCCGCAGGCGCCATCGCGTTAATCACGTATTGCGCGGGATTTTCGTTCCACAAAATAATGTCAACACGCTCGCCCGCCAGTTCGTTGGAAATCGCCCGCACCCGCGAACCGCGCATGCCGACGCAGGCGCCGACCGGATCAATCCGTGCATCATTGGAACGCACCGCGATCTTGGCGCGCGCGCCGGGGTCACGTGCCGCGCCCATGATTTCAATCATGCCTTCGCCAACCTCCGGAACTTCGAGCTTGAACAACTCGATCAAAAACTGCGGCGCGGTACGACTGACGAACAACTGTGGTCCACGCACTTCGTGGCGCACATCTTTCAACCAGCCGCGCAGCCGGTCACCGGGCCGCACCGCTTCGCGCGGAATCAATTCGTCGCGCGTCACCAGGGCTTCGACGTTGCCGCCCAGGTCGAGAATGATGTTGCCCTTGTCCAGGCGCTTGACCACGCCGGTGAGCAACTCGCCCTTGCGTTCCTGATACGCCGTCACCACCTGTTCGCGTTCCGCCTCGCGCACTTTCTGCACGATGACCTGCTTGGCGGTTTGCGCCGCGATGCGACCGAACGGCACGGACTCCATCGACTCTTCAATGTATTCGTCAACCTTGAACTTGGGATTTTGATCCAACGCATCCATGAGGCGGATTTCGCGGTCGGGAGTTTCCATCACCGCATCGTCGGCAATTATTTTCCAGCGGCGAAATGTCAAGCTGTCGCCCGACTCGCGGTCCACTGCGACGCGCACCTCGATATCGTCGCTGTATTTCTTTTTCGTGGCCATCGCCAGCGCCGCTTCAAGAGCCTCGAAAATGACGTCTTACTCCACGCCCTTTTCGTTGGACACCGCATCCACGACCATCAAGATTTCTTTATTCATAGTTCCAGCCTCTCACTCTCGCGGCTAACGACTTCGTTATAAATCCGGCACCAGGTTTGCGGTTTCAACGTCGCTGACTTGCAACGCGAACTCCACGCCGTCCACGACCATGCGCACTTCTTCACCGCTCACACTCTGTATCGTGCCGCGAAAATTGCGGCGATTTTCCACTGGCGCATGCAACCGCACCCGTGCGTCACGACCGACAAAACGCGCAAAATGTGCGGCGTTAAACAACGGCCGATCCAAACCCGGTGACGACACTTCCAGCGTGTACGGGCCGGTGATCGGATCTTCGACTTCGAACACGCCGCTCACTTGATGGCTGATTTTTTCACAGTCATCCAGTGTGATGCCCGCCGCTCGATCAATATAAATGCGGATCAAGGCAGACCCCGCACGCGACAGGTGCTCCATGCCCACCAATTCATAGCCCATGGCCGAAACCACCGGCTCGACTAATTTTTGCAACTCACGCGATGCTGCCCGCATTTTCCCGACCATAAATAAAAAATGGGCCAACGGCCCATTCAACTACCCAACAAGCGAACGACGGCGAGTATAGCCATCCTTCCCCGCGTTCGCCATCCCGCGAACTCATCACTCCAAAATCACATGATCAACCCGAGGTTTTCGCGCCACGCACCTTACTGAAACCCGGCCCGCATTACTACACCCCATTTCGGAGTGCGTGAATTATAGGCGGCGACGTGTGCTTAGGCAACCTGTCCTGGAGGCTGCGGAGATTTTTGTGGGTTGTTACACCGGCATCCGATGCGTGCATTTGGCCTTGCTTCTGTTACTTCGGTTTCTTGGGTGACGCATTTTCCGGCAACAATGCCAACTGCTTTTTTTTCAACTCCTGCGACGGCTCCTGCTCCAGCCTGTCGATTTCTTCGCGAAACGCATTCACATCCTGAAAACTGCGGTACACCGACGCGAAACGCACGTAGGCGACTTGATCGAGCTGGCGCAACTCGTCCATCACCAAATCGCCCAACACGCGCGATGCGATTTCGCGCTCGCCCATTTCCAGCAAACGCCGCTTGATGTGGCTCAGCGCGGCTTCGACAGCCTCGGTGTTGACAGGGCGCTTTTCCAACGCCACCTGCATGCTGGAACGCAGCTTGTCTTCGTCGAACGGTTCGCGGCGATTGTCGTTTTTAATCACGCGCGGCATCACCAGTTCGGCGGATTCAAAGGTGGTGAAGCGTTCGCTGCAGCTTTGGCATTCACGCCGCCGCCGCACCATGTAACCTTCGTTCGCCAGACGCGAATCGATGACCTTGGTATCTTCGACTCCGCAGAAAGGGCAACGCAATTTACTGGTACACCGGAAACTTCTTGCACACCGCTAACACCTGGCCCTTCACACGCTCAATGGTCTTGGTGTCGGTGACGTTATCGAACACGTCACAGACCCAGTCGGCGAGTTCTTTGACTTCGGCTTCCTTGAATCCACGCGTGGTCACGGCGGGCGTGCCGATGCGGATACCGCTGGTCACAAACGGCGACTGCGGATCGTTGGGCACGGCGTTTTTGTTCACGGTGATGTTGGCGGCGCCCAACGCGGCATCGGCATCTTTGCCGGTGATTTTCTTGTCGATCAGATCGACCAGGAACAAATGATTGTCGGTGCCGCCCGACACAATTTTGTAGCCGCGCTTCTGTATGGCCTTGGCCATCGCACGTGCATTGGTCACGACCTGCTGTTGATACACCTTGAATTCGGGCTGCAACGCTTCCAGAAACGCCACCGCTTTAGCCGCGATCACGTGCATCAACGGCCCACCCTGGGTACCGGGAAACACCGTGGAATTCAGCTTTTTTTCAATGTCGGGATTGCCGTTGGCCAAAATCAAACCGCCGCGCGGACCACGTAAAGTTTTGTGCGTGGTGGTGGTGGTGACATCGGCGATCATCACCGGGTTGGGATAACACCCGGCCGCGACCAGACCGGCGACGTGCGCCATGTCGACAAATAAATAGGCGCTGACTTTGTCGGCGATGTCGCGGAAGCGTTGCCAGTCAACCACGCGCGAATACGCGGAAAAACCGGCGACGATCATCTTGGGCTTGTGCTCCAGCGCCAGTGCTTCGACTTGTTCGTAGTCGATCTCGCCGGTCGCGATATTCAAGCCATATTGCACCGCATTAAAAATTTTGCCGGAGAAATTCACCTTGGCGCCATGCGTGAGATGCCCGCCATGCGCCAGGCTCATGCCCAGAATCGTGTCGCCCGGCTGCAACAGCGCCAGATACACCGCCGCGTTGGCCTGTGAACCGGAATGCGGTTGCACATTCGCATACGGCGCGCCGAATAATTTCTTGGCGCGCTCGATCGCCAGCGTCTCGGCCACGTCCACAAATTCGCAACCGCCGTAGTAGCGCTTGCCGGGATACCCTTCCGCGTATTTATTGGTCAACATCGTACCCTGCGCCTGCAGCACGCGCGGGCTGGCGTAGTTTTCCGACGCGATGAGTTCGATATGTTCTTCTTGGCGGCGCGCTTCGCCCTGAATCACGCGCCACAATGCATCATCAAAACCGGCAATGGCCATGCTTCTGTTAAACATTGGATTCCTCAGTGAAGACTACGCGGTGCGCGTGGGCGCTCAGTCTAGCAAGACGCCGGGCGGGATTCGAGCCGCATCAATCGTGAACGTTGACACTGCTGCACGCGCCCGACTAAAGTGAGCCGCCTCCGGCATCCCCTTTGCTTCGCGTGAGTTGTTGTCGCCATGCGCTGGTTACATCCCTGTCTCGTTATTGCATTGATGCCCGCCTGGTTTTCTGCCGTGGCGAGCGTTACACCCTCCGCGCCGACCAATACCGGCAAGGCGGTGGTGGATTCGCATCATGCGAAATCGCGCCGCTGTTTTGAGTGCCACAAAGAGGCGGACGATCCGGCGTTTAAAAAAATCGTCAGGGAAAGCTGCGTCGCGTGTCACCCCAAAGGCTGGTACAAAGGCAAGCTTGCAGCGCTGACGAAAGAAGCGGAGCTGCCGGGCAACGCTCCGACACAACCTGCCACCGGCAAAGGCCCAGGCATGAGTGTGCCGATGTATTACCCCAAGTCGCGCCTCGGCGATGCGCCCAACACGATGATCCTGATCCCGGCCGGTGAATTCGTTCGCGGCACCAACAATCGCCTGCCGGACGAAGGGCCGCAGCACAAGGTGACGTTACCGGCGTTTTACATCGACAAATTTGAAGTCACCAATGCGCAGTACAAAAAATTCACCACAGCGACACACCACCCGACGCCGGAGCATTTCATTAACGGCAACATACCGGACGGGAAGGCGGATCATCCGGTGGTGTATGTGTCCTGGAACGACGCCAGCGCGTATTGCGCCCAGGTCGGCAAGCGTCTGCCTTCCGACAAGGAGTGGGAAAAGTCGGCACGTGGCACCGACACACGCACTTTTCCCTGGGGCGAGGAACTCTCCATCGAGCGCGTCAATTCACCGGTGCGCTGGGCGAACCTGAATTTAATCGGCGACACAACGCCGGTGGGCGCATTTGAAGGCGGAAAAAGCCCGTTCGGGGTTTACGATCTGTCCGGCAATGTGTGGGAATGGACGTCGTCAGGTTACGAGGCCTATCCGGGCAATAAACGCCCGTCGGAAAACTATAACGACAGCTACAAAGTACTC
>JANOOV010000108.1:0-21690 GCA_031421535.1 Gammaproteobacteria bacterium | reverse complement strand
GAGTTAATTTTGATGGGCGCGAAGGGTAACATTTCGGTCACGGCCAATGTCGCGCCGCTTTTAATGCACGATTTGTGTGCCGCTGCGCGCGCAGGCGAGCGTGCAAAAGCCGACGCCATCAATCAACAACTACTCGGGCTGCACAAAAATCTATTCGTCGAAGCCAATCCGATTCCAGTGAAGTGGGCGCTGTACAAAATGGGGCTGATTCCGCGCGGTATACGTTTGCCGCTGACGGAGCTGTCCGGGAAATATCACACGACGGTTTTACAGGCGATACGCCAGGCGGGTTTGAGTGTTTAAGTCTGAAATGAAATTATGTTCACGCGTGGTTTGGGTCATGCTGGCCGTTGTTGCCGCCGGGTGCAGCAACCCCGCCAAACGCATCTACGAAGAGAGTACCTACGGTAAACCGCTGGAAGTGCCGCCCGATTTGACGCTGCCGAATTTCGATGAAGGTTTGGAGCTTTCTGCGGGCAGTAAACGCCCCGCCGCGTCGTCGGTGACGGCGGTCGCCACGCCTGCGCCGCTTTCGGTGTTACCACATCAGGACAACATCGTACTTGCGCGCGATGGCGCGCAACGCTGGCTGGTATTGAATGGTGAGCCGACGCAGGTGTGGCCGTGGGTGCGCAGTTTCTTGTTAAAACGCGGCTTTGCGCTGAGCGTGGAAGACCCGACCACCGGCGTGATGGAAACGGAATGGACGCAGCGACAACCCAATCTCCCCGCGAGCACTGGCGCACCGATCCAGGCCGACACCCGGATTTACGCAGTGCCGACGCGCGAGAAATTCCGCGTGCGTTTTGATCGCGGCGATAAGCCCGGCACCACCGAGTTATATCTGAGCCATCGTGGCGTGGAATTATCGGAGCAGGACAAGCTGATCGCATGGCGGTTGCGCCCCACCGATCTCGAACTGGAAAACGAACTGATTAAACAGCTCATGGTGTACCTGGGCATCGCGCAAGAAAAAGCAGGCGGGATTCTCGTTGCTTCCAAAGAGGTCATCAAACGCGCCACCATCGCTGCAGATGCACAGGGTATCGCCGTGGTGCACATTGATGAAGATTTCCCGCGCGTGTGGCGACGGGTCGAGTTGGCGCTGGACCGGCTGGATTACAATATCGAAGACCGCGACCGTTCCACCGGCGTGTTTTTTGTCATTGCACAAAACTCGCCTGCGGAGCTTGGCGAAGGCAAAAAGAAGTCGTGGATGGCGCGGCTGTTCAGCAGCGATACGGACGTGCAGCGTCAGTACCGCATTGTGCTGAAAGATGAAGGCGAAGCGACCAACGTGTACGTACGTGACAAATCCGGCGACAAGCTTGACAACGCGCTGGCCGAGCCCGTCCTAAAACAATTACAGACTAAATTGCAATAATTCATCGGGGCGCAGCATGCAAAAGAAAGCTCAGCTTTATTCCGGCAAGGCGAAAACGGTGTATGCCACCGACGATGCCCAGCGCTACATCCTGCATTTCCGTAACGACACTTCGGCATTCGATGGTCTGCGAATAGAACAACTGGATCGCAAAGGTGAAGTTAACAATAAATTCAACGCGTTCATCATGGCCAGGCTGGCACAGGCGGGTGTCGAAACTCATTTCGAACGACTACTGTCGAACGAGGAGTCGCTGGTCAAAAAACTGGACATGATTCCGGTTGAATGCGTGGTGCGTAATATCGCCGCCGGCAGCATCTGCAAACGGCTGGGCATCGAAGAGGGGCGGGACTTGGCTCCACCGACGTTTGAATTCTTTTTGAAGAACGATGCGCTGCATGACCCGATGATCAACGACTACCACATCCGTTCATTCGGTTGGGCGAGCGACACCGAAATCGCGCGCATGAAAGAGCTCACGTTTCAGGTGAACGGTGTGTTGAAAAAATTGTTTTTGGATGCCGGATTATTGCTGGTCGATTACAAGCTGGAATTCGGTCGCTACGGTAGCCAGGTGATGTTGGGCGATGAATTTACCCCGGACGGTTGCCGCCTGTGGGATGCGCAGACGCGCAAGAAACTGGACAAGGATCGGTTTCGCCAAGGCTTGGGCAGTGTGGTGGAAGCTTACGAAGAAGTGGCGCGCCGTTTGGGTGTGGATCTGTCACCGGTCAAATAATTCCATCCGGCTGCGGGACAACACATCCATGTGTTAAGGGGACAGCAACGGGTTAGCTGGAAACGTGAAGGGTTAATTGTGAAGTGCGATTTCTTCATCTTGAACCGGAGCGTCAACTTGTTTGTGCATGTAGTTTTCAATCGCCGCTTTGATCGCATCTTCGGCAAGCACTGAGCAATGAATTTTAACCGGCGGCAGCGCAAGTTCGGTTGCGATGTCGGTGTTCTTGATTTGCTTGGCTTGTTCCAGAGTCTTGCCCTTTACCCACTCGGTCAGCAATGAGCTGGAGGCAATTGCTGAACCGCAACCGTAGGTTTTAAACCGCGCGTCCTCAATGACGCCGTGTTCATTCACCTTGATTTGCAATTTCATTACATCGCCGCACGCCGGAGCGCCGACCATGCCGGTGCCGATGTTCGGGTCTTCTTTGTCAAAAGAGCCGACGTTGCGTGGATTTTCGTAATGATCAATGACCTTGTCGCTGTACGCCATAAACTTGCTACTCCTGCTGATACGCCAGTAATGCTATCAATAACTTGGGATACTGCTAATGACTAAATAGCTGTTAAACCGCCCACGATTGTTTATTCGGCACTACTTTCAGGTGCGGTGACTGTCCGCTAAATGTCTGGGCTTCAGCTTGTTTGCCCTTCACCAAATCAGCGACTGTCACATCGCTCAGGAGCGACTGAATACGCTGACTGAGATCATCCCACATCGAATTTATTAAACTGCTGCGCGCATTCGCCTGCCCGTTGCCAATCGGTCTTTGCACGCGCAACTGGTCTTCAACGGCAATCACGATTTCCGTAATGCTGATGTCTTTCGGCTCACGGGAAAGGCAGTACCCGCCGCCCGGGCCACGGGTGCCTTTTACGATCTGGTTTTTACGCAAGCGCGCAAAAATCTGCTCCAGATACGAGATGGAAATGCCTTGCTCTTCGGAAATTTCAGCAAGCGTCACGGGCTTGTTTTTTTCACCGATAGCCACAGCCAGGATAGCGGTTACCGCATAACGGCCTTTGGTTGAGAGTTTCATAACGTGTTCCCGATGCTGTTGACGAGTTCGTCGCGTAGAAAATAATAACTGAGCCTGATGGTCAGAAATTATAGTAGTTGAGTGAAACTGTCAACTATGTTTTTTAATCTGTCCGGGAAAGGTTTTTGAATGTTTCGGCCCGCTTACTGACCTGAAGTACGCGCTGCTTGATCGTAGATTTGCGCCATCGAAAAACGCGCCTGGGAAACATAGCGGTTGATGCGATCTTTTTGTACATTTAAATGGGCGAGTGTTAAACGCTTAATGTGTTTTTCCAGATCACGTATCGTGTTGGCTATTTCGGTTTGGTGTTTCACCAGTCGTGCCATGTAAGACTCGCGAAAACTTGCCGCTATCCGGGCTTTTTCCAGCGCGTTAATCCACTGCTGAACTTTCTTGCCCAGTGTTTGCATGTCTTCGTAATTGCGATGAGCTTCCTGAAATTCGTAGTTCATGAGCAGTGGCGCAAGAAAATGTAAATCAGCGGGGTCGATGACTTTGCGGTATTCCTGCATGGCGGCGGGATGCGCCATCGGCCCCTGCTTCAAGATCACCGCGAGGGTTTTTCCACCACGCACCGACGCTATCAGGGCATCCAGTTTTTTATCCGCCGCAACGAAGTCGGTGATGGCTATTTCGTAGTGTTCGGCAGCCTGACGATAGGCTTGCAGCTTGCTGTAGGCATAGGGGATGGCCAACGTTGCTTCAAGCGCCGCCGGATCGCTGATGTCACGCTTGCCAAGCTCTGACCACGCAGCAATCGCCAGCTTGTGTTTGTCCATAACCGAATAAGCTGAACCAAGCACCAGCATGGCTTTGCGGTACAGGATGCTGTCGGGTTGAACTTGTTCGAGGTAGGTTTTGGCTTGTGCCGGGTCTTTATTTTTTAACAATGAAGAACCGGCGGCAAACAGTGCTTGATCGCGCAACGCGAGTAAATCTTTCTGCGTGGAATTCATCTCGCTAAGGAGCTTGAGCTGTTCCAGTGCCTCGCCGCTGCGATTGAGCTTGAGCAATGCAATCGCCAGGTTGTAGCGCACGAAAGCGGTGGAAGTCACATTACCTTTGAAATCGATGACACTGAGCACGTCGGCGGCTTGTTTAGCCTGTTGCTGCTGGATCAGTATCAACGCATAGAGCAAGCGTCGTTCGATTTCGGTTTCGCGCGGCAGTTTGCCGCGAATTTGCGCCAACACCGTAGCGGCATCCGGAAATTGGCCGCGTTGATAACGCGCTTGCGCCAGCTTCAGCCACAGTGCGTTTTGCACGTCGAGTTTGCTGTTTTTGTCCCGCTCTTCGAACAGCACTTCGGTGGCTTCGTCGGGCATGTCGTAGCCCAGATACAGAGCAACCAGCAACAGGCTGACGTTGTCCTTGTCAACACCGGCGTCGATGAAATTACGATTAGTCACCAGCCGCACAATGCCGGGGAAATAATCTCCCTGCTCCATGTCAAAGATCGCCTCGCGCAGACGTGGATCCTGAACATCGCCCCAGGCGATGTCCATTCTCGCCATTGCCGGTCGCGTCAGCGAGCATGCGAGGAACAACAAAATTAACATCATACTGAAGCGAATTTTAAAATGGCGTTCGAGCATGGTTAATTCCACTCGCGAACGATGAATTCCGGCAGAAATCGCTCGCGGGCGTTGGATACGCGCAGCTCGACCGTCTTGGGCCGGTTTTCTTTAGTGAACGGGAGTTCTTTACTGGTGCGGTAATCGCGGCCCTTGCCCACTTTGCCGATCATGGTTGCCTTAAGTTGATAGTCGCCCTGCTGAAGCTCTTTAACCACCACCCGCAGCGCGCCACCCCGCTGTAACGCGCGCAAGGCATCGGGGGCCATTTCTTTGCGCACCATAAAATTGCCGTTGAGCTCCAGCTCAATCGTCTGCAATTCAAAAATATCGTCGATATCGGAAGACAGGTACACCACCAGTGGGTTTCCGGAAAAAGACAACATGCCTTTTTCCAGTATCGGCGACAGGTCTTGCCCCAGAGAGAGCACGCCGCTTTTAATGGTTTGAATGCGTTTGTCGAGCGATTGATATTCTTTCGCAAGCGGCAGTTCAGCGGCCGCGCCAGTTGCATAAAGTAATAGCGCTAACAGTGCGATGTTGCGGTTCAAGCGTGCCGTCCCAACCCTGTTGAATTGTAATGCCGGGGTATCTTACGACATATCGTTCTGGATTTTCTAACCATGAGTTCGCTCTTTGTAAACTGGTTGTGTGACGGACGTAACCATAGCGAGAGTTATTTTATCCCGCTATGATTCGCCCCTTCGGTTTTTGATGAGCGGATTTTTGCATGATGTTGCTGGCGTGGATCATTGCATTCTGCCTGGTCGGCGGCGTTTTGACGGTGCTGATGGCATCCGCACTGTTTCTGGCACCCGAATCAGCGCGTGTGCGCGCGGAGCCGCATCTGGTAAGTTTTGCGACCGGCGTGTTGCTGGGCGCCGCATTTTTAGGTTTGTTGCCGCACGCGCTGGAAGCCCCCGGCGCATCGGGAGTGCACGGCGTACTGGCGGTGGTGCTGGTGGGCGTGCTGGTATTTTTTCTGCTCGAAAAACTCTTGCTCTGGCGCCATTGCCACGCCGACCACTGCGAAATTCACGATGCGGATCATTTGCAGCGACCGGCGGCACCGGCCGGGCTGCTGATTTTGATCGGCGACGGCGTGCACAGTTTCGTTGACGGCATCCTCATCGGCGCCGCGTTTTTATCCGACGTGCATCTGGGCATTATTACTACGCTGGCGATTGCCTCGCACGAGGTGCCGCAGCAGGTGAGCAACATCGTGGTGTTATTGCAAAGCGGCTATACGCGCGTGCAAGCGGTATTCTTCAGCGTGTTGACTAGCGGCAGCACCGTGTTGGGCGGTATTGTGGCGTTCATCAGCCTGGACGCGTCGACACGCTACATGCCTTATGTGCTGGCAGTCGCCGCTGCCAGCTTTATTTATATTGCGGTGGCGGACTTGATTCCCGGCCTGCACAAGCGCGTGCAACCGCGCGCGATGCTCGACCAGATCGTGTTAATCAGCGCCGGAGCGGGATTGATTTATCTCAGCCATTCCGCATTGCATTGAAGCGCATCAATAACGAGGAAGTCACGCAATGGCACCTTGGTACATGTTGGCCTTAGTAGGACGGGATCAGGCGGGCATCGTCGCGCGCATCACCCAGGCGCTGTATCAAGGCGGCGCCAATCTGGGCGAAGCATCGATGCTGCGCCTCGGCGGCAATTTCGCGATGATGTTAATGGTCAGGCATGCAGGTGACGCGCGCGCGGTTGAGCAACTGGTAGCGCGTGACGCGCAGGAACTTGGCTTGACTGTGCATGTCGATGCGATCGCCGGTCAATTACATCACCACATCCAGCCCAATATCAGCGTCTCGGTCTACGGCGCCGACCGCAGCGGTATTGTTGCGCGCGTTACCGGCGCGTTAGCCAAGGCGGGGTTCCATATCTTGAATCTGGAATCCGACGTCGGCGGCAGCGATCAACAACCGCTCTACATTATGCACATCGAAGGTCACTGCGCGTCCGGCATCGAGCAACTGCAAACCACGCTCGCGGACGTGACCCGCGACGGAATACAAATTCATTTTAAAACCGTCGAACCCATGGTGGGTTAAACCTAGAAACCTCAGTTGACCGCTACAAGGCATAAGCAAGTGTGCGCAGGTATTGATATTTTATGTTTTTACACACTTCACCCTGGGGGTGAGGCCCGCTACGGCCTGCGGAGCACGCCCCGTTGGACGCATGGCTGCGTTGCAACTCGTCGGAATAGCTCGCTATTCCTCGCTCGTTGCGCCTTGCCCTGCACCCAACGGGTCGCACTCCGCAGACCGTCCAACTGAGGTTTCTAGGTTAAATCATGGCCGTGCTACCCGTGCTGGTTTTTCCGGACGAGCGCTTAAAACAGCTTGCGCAACCGGTCGAACGTTTCGACAGCGCACTGCTCGACTTCATCAACGATCTGGAGCAGACCCTGCGCGCCGGTCCGGGCGGCGTGGGCATCGCCGCGCCACAAGTGGGTTGCCTGCAACGCATCGTGATTATCGATGTTTCCAGCAAGCCAAAGATCACGCACCACGGTCGGTTGATTCTGGTCAATCCTGAAATTACTCATCGCGACGGCAACGTCACCGGGCGTGAAGGCTGCATGTCGGTGCCCGATTTCACCGGCAATGTCATGCGTGCGCAGAATATCAAGCTGCGCGCCCTTGATGCGAATGGGGCGATGCTGGAGCTGGAGTGCGCGGGTTACGAAGCGCGCGCTATTCAGCATGAACTGGATCATCTGGATGGCCTGCTGTTTCTCGACCGGCTGGTCAGTCGGCGCACCGATCTTTTTCCACGCAAGAAATATCTGTAGGCGAGATTGATGCGCATCACCCGTATATTTCAGCCCGTGGCTCTGGCAAGCGGCGCCCGTGTGGAGCTTGACGAACACGCAGCGCATCATCTTGCGCACGTGTTGCGCATAAAGCCCGGCGCGTCTCTGGTGTTGTTTAACGGCACGGGTGGCGAATATCAGGCGCAGGTGCAATCCGTCGGCAAGCATGGCGTGGTCGTGGAGGTCGGCGCCCGCGCCGATCCGGTTCGCGAATCAAAACTGGAAACCATTCTCGCGCAAGGTGTGTCACGCGGCGAGCGCATGGATTACACCTTGCAAAAAGCCGTTGAGCTGGGCGTGTCGCGCATTGTACCGTTGCTGACCGAGCACACGATGGTGAATGTAAGCGGCGCGCGCCGTGAACGCCGCGAGCAGCATTGGCGCAGCATCGTCGTGAGCGCGTGCGAACAATGCGGTCGCAATGTGGTTCCAAAGCTTGACACCACACATGAATTTGGCGCCTGGCTCAAAGCGGATTCGGGTGGTTTGAAATTGGTGCTGCATCAGGATGGCGAAAAAAGCCTGTCCGAATTGCCGCCGCCATCCGAACCAGTCACATTACTGGTGGGCCCCGAAGGTGGATTGTCCGACGCCGAAGTGGCGAGCGCACAAGCCGTCGGGTTTACGGTATTGCGCCTGGGTCCGCGTACCCTGCGCACCGAAACCGCCGGTGTCGCCGCGTTGGCGGCATTGCAAGCAACGTGGGGTGACCTGTGTTAACTGAAAAATCAAACATGTCTCGGTTGGTATTCACGGGTCTGCTGGTTATTACTGCCGCGACGCTATCAACGCCGACCTGGTGCGATGAAGTCATGATCGGCCCCTTTTCAAAATCGACGACCCAGGGATGGGAAGAAAAAAGCTTTCGCGGCCATACCGAATACACCCTCAAGGAAGACGGCGGCCGCAGTGTGCTTGCGGCAAAAAGCCATTCGACCGCGTCCGGGCTGTTCAGAAAAATCGACATTGATCTGGAGCGCACGCCCTACATCAACTGGTCATGGAAAGTCGATCATGTGCTTGCCGCCGCCGACGAGCGCAGCAAACAAGGCGACGACTACCCTGCCCGGGTGTACGTGGTATTTTCCAGTGGCTTATTGTTCTGGAAAACGCGCACCCTCAACTATGTGTGGTCGAGCAATCAATCGGCCGGTGCAGAATGGCCAAACGCCTTTACCGGCAGCGCGCACATGATCGCCGTCGAGGGTGGTCGGGAACAGGTCGGTCAGTGGCGCACTTACCGGCGCAATGTGCGCGAAGATTTCAAGAAATACTTTGGCGGCGACGCGACCCAGGCCCATGCCGTCGCCATCATGACCGACACCGACAACACCAACCAGGACGCCAGCGCCTATTACGGTGATATTTTCTTTAGCAGCCAATAAACGAGTATCCTAAGCGCCGGTTTCCGGAGGCGTGCCAGAGCGGTTGAATGGATCAGTCTTGAAAACTGACGAGGGGGCAACTCCTCCGTGAGTTCGAATCTCACCGCCTCCGCCAAATGTCAAGAACGGCCCGAGCATCGGGCCGTTTCTGTCAAACGGCAAACCAGCCCGCCTCAGCTTTTCACCTGCAACAAAATCGAATCGTACTTGTTCTGCTTGAGTTTGCTGCGCGTGCGATTGGCGCGATCAAGATCGTCGAATGGGCCGACGCGCACGCGGTGAAAGCTGTCGCTGTCGCCGATGCGCACCACTTGCACCGCCGACTCGATGCCCAACAGCGCCAGCGCGGCACGCAGGCGATCCGCTTCTTCGGCTTTTTTGAAGGCACCCACTTGCACCATATAGTTGCCCTTCTTGCCGGTCGTCAGTGTCGCCACGCTCACCGGCGGTGGCGGTTTATTGGTTTCCGGTTTTGACTTCGGCGGCTTCTCCTGATCGGGAATAATGACTTCCTGCTCGGGCAGAATCGTATAAAAGTCAAAACGTGGCGGCGGCGTGCCGGTATCTTTCGCGTCGGTTTGCGGCGCCGGTGCGCTGGGAGCGGCTGTTGTCGGAGCGGACGTCACCGGCCCGTGAGCGCTTTGCTGCTTTAAATAAAACAAAAACGCGGCGAACAACCCGATCGCCAACCCGGCCGAAAAGGTCAGCCAGCCGGGAATTTTAGTCTTGGGCTTATAGGCCGCGTTGCGTTTGTAGTCGTGTGCCAATTTACATTACCTCGGGGGCCGACACGCCCAATAACTGCAAGCCGTTGCGCACCACGCGCTGCGCCGCCAGTGTCAACGACAGGCGCGCATTGCGCAATGCCGCATCCTCCACCAGAAACTGGTGCGAGTTGTAATACGCGTGAAAGTCGTTGGCCGTGTCGCGCAGATAATGCGCGAGCTGGTGCGGCTCGTGTTGCAGCGCGGCGGTTTCCACCACTTCCGGAAAACGTCCCAGGCTACGCAGCAGGGCTTGCTCGTGCTCTTCGGTCAGCACATGCAGGTTTTGCAGACCTTGCTCGCGGTCGTAGCTGCCGCCCTTCTCCGCCAGTTGCCGCAGCACACTGCATACGCGCGCATGTGCGTACTGAATGTAATACACCGGATTGTCGGCGCTTTGCGATTTGGCCAGGTCCAGATCGAAATCCAGATGCTGTTCGGATTTGCGCATCACGTAAAAAAACCGCGCCGCGTCGTTGCCGACTTCCTTGCGCAATTCACGCAATGTCACGAACTGGCCCGCGCGGGTTGACATCTGCGCCTTCTCGCCGCCGCGATACAAAATCGCGAACTGCACCAGCAACACATCGAGCTTGCCCGGGTCATCGCCCAGCGCCTGCATCGCCGCCTTGATGCGCGGCACGTAGCCGTGGTGGTCGGCGCCCCACACGTCGATGACGCGCGCGAAGCCGCGCTCCAGTTTTTCGGCATGGTAGGCGATGTCGGAAGCGAAATAAGTTTCCTGACCGTTTTCGCGCACCAGCACGCGGTCTTTTTCGTCGCCGAAATCCGTCGAGCGGAACCACAGCGCGCCGTCTTTCTCGTACACATAATTGCGCGCGCGCAGGCGGGCGATGGCTTTTTTCACCGCGCCGCTTTCGAACAGCGTGCGCTCCGAAAACCAGTTTTCGTACACCACGCCGAACTCTTCCAGATCGCCGCGAATATCGGCCAGCATCGCATTCAGGCCTGCGTCGAACACAACGCGATAGCTGTCTTTGCCGAGCAATTGTTTGGCGCGTGCAATCAGGCCGTCCACGTGCGCATCTTTGTCGCCGCTGCCGTCGTCTTGCTCGTCCAGTGGTTGATCCTTGAAGACCTCTGCGGCGGGATGATGAAACTTTGCATTGTTTTCGCGACGCAAGTTCGCGGCAATGTCGTACACGTAATCGCCTTTGTAACCGTTGCGCGGAAAGGTAAACGTCTCGCCGCCCAGCTCCAGATAGCGCAGCCACATGCTGACGCACAAAATATCCATCTGCCGCCCGGCATCGTTGATGTAGTACTCGCGGTGGACTTTGAACCCGACCGCCGCGAGCAAATCCGCCACCACCGCGCCGTAAGCCGCGCCGCGCCCGTGACCGACGTGCAACGGCCCGTTGGGATTGGCCGACACGAACTCCACCATCACATGCTGGCCGTCGCCAACGCTGGAATGCCCGTAGGCTTCGCCCGCTTCCAGAATGTCGCCGACCACGTCGCGATACGCCTTGGGCGTTAAATAAAAATTGATGAAGCCGGGCCCGGCGATTTCGACCTTGGCGATTTTGTCCGAGATTTTAGGCAGCCGCGCGATGACAAGCTCCGCCACCTCGCTCGGCTTGCGGCGCGCGACCTTGGCGAACAACATCGCGACGTTGCTGGAAAAATCCCCGTGCTGAGCATCGCGGGTGCGTTCCAGTTGCACGGCGGGCGCGCCCTCAACGGGCAAGGTGTGGTCTTTTTGCAATACAGCGATAGCGCTTTGCAGTAGTTCGAGCAGATGTCGTTTCATTGCGGGTAGCAAGGATCAATGTCAGTTGGGCAGAGCATTATACGTGAGCAAGCGCGTCTGCCCAGCATGTAGCATGGTGGTACGCCCACCCATTCACGACCCGGCGCCGATCCACGATACCCCGCAAAGCCAGCGCGGCGCGAATGACCAGCGCCGACGCGAATAAACGCCCCGTCGGCTGCGCCACGTGACAAGCATTCATCCGGAAAGCGATACTCTGCCGATCACAACCAATCTATTTTGGAGATCAGGTCATGGCCAATGCATTTCAGGAGCAACTGTTGAAAGCCGGGCTGGTCGACAGCGACAAAGTCAAAAAAGCCAATCGTGAAAAACATAAACACCTAAAGCAGCAGCAACACGCGAATGCTGCAACGACCGACGCCGCCAAGCTCCAGGCCCAGCACACCAACGCGCAAAAGGCCGAGCACGACCGCGCGTTGAACCGCCAAAAAGTCGAGCTTGAAAACAAGAAGGCGATCACCGCGCAGATCAAACAATTGGTGGAAACAAACCGCGCGCCAAAAGACGACGGCGACCACGCCTACAACTTTCAGGATGCCAACAAAATCCAGCGCATCTACGTGACCGAAGCCGCCAGAAATCAAATCGTGCGCGGTGAGTTAGTCATCGTGCGTGTGGGCGGCGACTACGCGCTGGTGCCAAAACCCGTGGCCGACAAGATCGCCCAGCGTGACCCCGGCTGCGTGTTGACCATTAAAGATTCGGCGCCCGCAGCAGCCGACGCGGGTGATTACGCGAAATACAAAATACCGGATGATTTGATCTGGTAGGCGGCTGATTCCATTTCCAATTCAAAACGAGACTAGTGTAGTAAGTCACGCTATTTGGAACTTATTTTTCGTTCACGCCATGATGGCTTGAACGGAGGATTCCTTCCCCCTGCAAGGGGGAGGTTGGGATGGGGGTGTGTTGTACGGTATCGGCGCGTACGAACACCCCCATCCCAGCCTTTCCCCTTGCAGGGGGAAGGAGCCGGATTTTTCACGCCGTAAAAGTGAGAGATGCAACATTTAAGTCCTATCAAGAACGACTCACTACACTAGACGCCCCGCCGCAGACAGTGCTGTAGCACGGCAAGGCGGGGCAACGACGTATCGATTTGAATTGGAAATGGAATGATTCAGTACAGTTCCTGCGGATCCACATCCAGCGACCAGCGTACCTGGCGCGCGACTTTCAGCGCCTCGACGCGGGGCAGCCATTCGCCGAGAAAGCGGTGCAGGGTTTTGCGACTGCCGCACTGGACCAATAATTGCGCTCGATAACGTCCGGCACGTTTTTCCATCGGCGCGGGCACCGGCCCGAATAGCTGCACGCCGCGCGTCACGCCCGCTGCTTCCTTGGCCGCATTGAGAAAACCTTGCGGCGCTTCGCTGTGCGGCGCTTCGGCGCGCATCAAGGCCAAATAACTGTACGGCGGCAGCCGCGCTGCGCTGCGTTCGAGCAGGGCGGCTTGCGCGAAGGCGGCGTAACCTTTTTCCAGCAGCACCCGCAGCAACGGGTGGTCGGGAAAGTGCGTCTGGATCAACACCTCGCCCGCGCGTGTGCCGCGCCCGGCACGTCCGGCCACCTGCACGATCAATTGCGCCATGCGCTCACCGGCGCGAAAGTCGGCGCTGACCAAACCCTGATCGGTATTCAACACGCCCACCAGGGTGACGCCGGGGAAGTGGTGTCCCTTGGCGAGCATTTGCGTGCCGATGAGGATGCGGTAGCGCAGCGCGTGAATGCCTTCAAACAAGGTCTCCAGCGCGCCGACACGGCGCGTGCTGTCGCGGTCAACGCGCGCGATGCCGATGCCGGGGAACAACTCGGCGAGAATTTCTTCGACGCGCTCGGTACCCGCGCCGACCGCGCGCAGCTCGGTGCTGGCGCATTCGGGGCAGGTCTCGACCAATGGGCGTTCGGCGCCGCAGTGATGGCAGCGCAATTGCCGTGAATTCTGGTGCAAGGTCAGGTGCGCGTCGCAGCGGGTGCAGCGCGCGATCCAGCCGCAGGCGTGGCACAGCAGCGTCGGGGCGAAACCGCGCCGGTTTAAAAACAGCAAGACCTGATGTCCGGCGGCCAGGTGATGCGTCATCGCGTCGAGCATCGCGCGCGAAATCGGGCCACGCATCGGTTGGCGGCGTACATCAATCACGCGCAGCGTCGGCGACGTCGCCTCACCGGCACGCGCCGGTAAACTCAAATACCGGTAGCGGCCTTCCTGCACGTTGTACAGGCACTCCAACGACGGTGTCGCCGAACCCAGCACGATGGGCACGCGTTCCTCGCGCGCGCGGATCACCGCCACGTCGCGCGCCGAATAACGAAAGCCGTCCTGCTGCTTGAACGACAGGTCGTGTTCTTCGTCGACCAGAATCAAGCCGAGCTTGGGCAGCGGCGTGAATACCGCCGAGCGCGTGCCGACGACAATCGATGCCCCGCCCTGCTGCGCCTGCCGCCACGCCTGCACGCGTTCGCGATCACTTAACCCGGAATGCAGTAACGCAATCGGCAAATTAAAACGCTGCCGGAAACGTTCGACCAGTTGCGGCGTCAGGCCGATTTCCGGCACCAGCACCAGGGTTTGCTGCCCGCGTTCGAGTACGCGTTGTGTGAGCTGCAAATAGATTTCGGTTTTGCCGCTGCCGGTGACGCCGTCCAGCAGAAAAGTTTGAAACTGTCCGAGCGCCGCCGTCACCTGCGCCACCGCGTCGGCTTGCGCCGGGTTCAACGTCGGTTCGATATCGCCTGTGAATGGAGTCGGCGCAAGCGCATCAGCTGCCATCGCTTCCACCCAGCCGCGTTCGATCAACACGGCGAGTGTCTGGCGCCACGCTTTGATCGCGGCATCAAGATCGACGGCGGCAGCACCCTGCGGGTAACGCCGCAGCCGTTCGAGTAATGCCACTCGGCGCGGTGCGCGCGCCAGCATTTTTAAATCGACCGCCGCACCCGCTGCGGTCACGCGCCAACGCGCGGCGCGAACGCGCGCCGCCGGGGTATATTCGCGTCGCAAACTTACGGGAAACGCACTGGGCAATACTTCGCCGGGCGCATGCTGGTAATACGCAGCGGCCCAGTTGAGCACGCGGAACAACGCCGACGATAACAATGGCGTGTCATCGAGCACCTCCAACGCGCGGCGCATGCGTGGAGGCGCCACGGCGCTTTCTTCAACCACTTCCACCAACACCCCCACAACGGTACGCCGCCCGAACGGCACACGGATACGCACGCCCGGAAACAGCGCGCGCTCATTGTCGGGAGGTGGGAAATAATCGAAACAACAACGCAGCGGTGAAGGTATGGCAATACGGAGAATCGGCAGCGCGGACATGGGGCGCACTCTAGCACGCGCGTCAAGCACATCGACGTCCGATGCGGTGTTTAAAGTTATCCCCAGAAGCTGTGGATAACTCTGTGGATGAGATGGGGAAAGTCGTATGACAACCCTGTCACAATAGGCTTTCTATTAGATTGGATAGAAATTATACAAAACTTTTGATCTCTTGTTTAACAACAAGATACCGGCTCTTTATGTAATTCAACATGCGCGTGATGAGCTATCGTCGCGTCTGAATAGGCATCGTCTTGAGCGTGTGTATAAAAATGCCGCTTCGACTGCTTGAAAAAGCCAACCTGTCAAGCGGGGTTACCCGTGATACTGCTTTTTTATTCCAACTATTTTTGACGCCGCGTCAGCGCGATGCGACGGCGGTGCGCTCGAAAAATCAGCCGACTCAGCCAATCGCCAACAGATTCGCTGAGCTGCGCGAGTCGTACGGTTACACGATGGGTGTCAGCGCTGCGATCAATGTGTGTGACTTGTCCAAACAGCACCAGCGGTTTGGGATAGTGGGCATGGAGAAACACCGTCAAACGAATACGTTCACCAGACTCGGGAATATCATGACCCGACCACTCAAAGGTTTCACGACTGAGAGTGCATGGCGCCGCAGGCGGTAAATCGAGCGAGTGCGCCAGCACTTGTCCGAGCAATTCAATTACCAGATTCAGACGTTGCTCAATCCGCGCCAGTTCCGGCGCCGACTCATCACGATCATCGCCGCTCTCGGTGCGTTCGTCGAGCAGGTAATAATTGCGCAGCGTGGTTTCGTTGCTGTCGCACACGGCGTCGTGCGCTGGTTCCAGTTGCTCTGGGCTGATCCGCTCCCAACGCAACGGAAACTCGCCGCAGAGGACCGGGCCTGCATGGGACGCGCTGATGGTTTCATCGGACATGGGCGCAATGATAATCCTAGAAACGGCAGTTGAACGGCGTGTGGAGTGCGACCCGTTGGGTGCAGGGCAAGGCGCAACGAGCGAGGAATAGCGCGCTATTCCGACGAGTTGCAACGCAGCCATGCGCCCAACGGGGCGTGCTCCGCGCGCCGTAGCGGGCCTCACCTTCTGGGTGAAGCATGTAGGAACCAAAAATATCAATACCTGTGCACACTTGCTTGGGCCTTGCAGCGGTCAACTGCCGTTTCTAGGATAACCGCCACGCCGACGTATTGTCTTTATCGCAGATAAAAAAACCGCCCGGCGTTCATCACGCCGGGCGGTTGGAGTACTAAAAAAAACTACAACTACGGGCAGACGTAAGCGGCGGGATCAAGACCAATGGTGCCGCACAAGGGCTGCATGACCGGGAAGCCATAGACGCTGCGATTCGGTAATGTCACACCGTTCCAAAAGGTGACGCGACCGGTCAAGGCATTAGTGCTCGGGACTTTGAGATATTTTTCCATGATCTCAACCAGATCGATCAAGCGCCCTTCGGACTGCGGTTTGCCGTCGGCGCCCGGAATCCAGTCGCCCACTTTGAAACCAACCGGAATCAACGCTGCATCGGCATCCGCCTGGGTGTAGACCTTGACGACCGGAACACCATTCGCATCCAGCAGCGGATTGCCATTGGCGTCGGCATTCACCGGCAACAGATACGGCGTATCGGCCGACAAGGTCTTGTCGTTGGAAGTACCCGACGGGAAGCAGTTCTCGCAATTGTTAACCGTCTGCGGAGTACGACGATACCAGTAGCCCGCATTACTCATCACCGGATACGCGAACGGGGCTGCGGCATTAACCGCCGTGAGCTTCCAGGGAACGTCAGTCGTGCCGTTACCCGGCGCCAGATTGTAAATCGGCTTGGCGACGGCAAACGCGGTTTTCCAGCTCGGCGTCCAGTCTCCGTTGGTGTTGTTGATAATGTGCGTCAATGCGGAGCCCACACAACCTGCCTGCTCGGCCTCCGGCAAAAACACACACGGCATTGTCATGGTGAGATCGCGCGCGCGCGACGGTTTGCGATACGCGGCAAATTTGTCAACCTTGCCTGCCAGAACCTCGGCAGGGGTCAACGGTGCGTACAACGGGTTGCCGTTGGTCGGATTGTTGTCCACCAGGCTGACCGAGTACGGATCGAATTTCAGGCTGAAGCCGACCGCGCTATAACCAAACATCCAGCCCCCGCGCCAATCGGTGCCGGGATCCTGACCGAACACCGAGCGCGAGGAATTGTCGACCTGGTTACGCAACTGTGTGGCGTTAAGACGCGACACTTTGGCGACACGCGGCCCGATGGGCATGAAGTGAAACAGGTCGTTGCGAGTGATATTGGCATTCGCCTTGATCGTCGTGCCATAGCGGAAACCCCGTATGGTCGAGGCATCGGAACCCGCCCACCAACGGATGCCGTCGGCAATCCAATTGTGCGACGAACCTTCCAGCACCGCCGGAACCGCTTCGTCACCGAAATTGCTGCGATGCAAGGCTTCGCGGGCGACACCCACGATCACATCCAACGAGCCGTGCAGACAGGTTTCGCTGAACATGTTCCAGTAAATACTGGTGCTGTCGCAGGTGGTCGGCTTCACGTAACCCGCCTTGGTATACGGCTTGCGCACCGCAGCGATTTTGCTTTTGACGGCCGCGTTTTCACTCAGCTTGTCATTGATATCGTGCTGCTTGTAATCCCAGTCTGCGACTTTCTGCCCGACCGGCAAGGCCGAATCGACTTCAAGGGTCAGCTCACCCAACTGGGTGCCGTCCATGCCCTGCTCCATGATCAAACCGGTGAACCCGGCGGCCGTCGTTACCTTGATCGGTGCTTTGACTTCTTCATGCATGTCAGAGTTGAACACAATGTCAACGTGCTGCTCGGCCGTCAGTTCCTTGAGCAATTGAATGTTGCGGCCGATCTCGATTTCAGATGCCAAAATTACCAGATCAACCGCACCGCCCGGATCACCCGCGCCCGTCGACGGGCGCGTTGCGCTACGAAATGCAGCCGCATTGGCCTTCACTTCGTCGGAACAATCGGTGTAGGTCAACCCGTTAGTCACCCACAGGCCCACGGCTTGCGGACCGCGATTCGTGGTGCAACCGATGATGCCGATTTTCAAACCGCGCAACATTTTGAAACTGGTCGGCGGCAAGATCGTGGCCGCTGGCGTAACACCCGCGTGATACACGTTGGCCGAAATTGCACCCCAACGCTTGGACGTGGTGGTTGCCGCCGGGTAGGTGGTCGCGGAAAAAAGCTCGATGAAGCGTTCCTTCCCGTAAACAAAATCCCAATTACCGGGAGCGAACGCATCAATTTTGAACAGGTCGATCACATCGACCATGGCCTGGCCGCGCGTGTACAGCGCTTCACCCGAACCCTGTGTGGTATCGCCGGTGTGAATCAGCAAGTTGTATTTGTTCGCACTGCGAATCTGATCAATCTTGGTCTTCATGCGCGCCAGACCGCCTTCCATGCGGCCGACACTGTCACTGCGCACGTTCGCGCGCGGCATCAGGTGGCCATGGATATCGCCCATCTGAATTAAAGTGATTTCCTTGGTCGCAGCGTAGGCCGAGGTGGCCAGCACCATGCCTGCCAGCAGGGTGGAGAGCAAAACTCTTTTCTTCTTGAGCACCATAATTAATTCCCCTTGTGAGTATTGTTTACGTAAAACCCAAGCATCGATTTTGCAATCGACAGTTTGACCGCACCGTTAACAACTTTCATTTCTCCGTGCAAAAGCACTCATGCGCTTCCGTTTTCCTTAAACCAGCTGGTATTTTTTGGGCACTAATTGAGAAACGGATTTTTTCGCATTCGAAGGATTGTAATTACGCAACGCATCGCCCGATCCCACACAACTCAAGGGCCCCCCGTGAACTACCGATCTGCGCGTGCCCTTATTTCTCCATACTTATTGTTAACATCTATAAGGAGCCATAGCAGAACATTCGTCCGAGAATGTACCTGCTCCCGCTCCTCATGCACAGGCAGCTGTCGCTAATAGTTTTTATCGGGGTATTTGCGAATATCGAACGTTTTGTATGACTACAAAAAGGTGACAAGCGGCAGGCTATAGAATTTAGACCTGAGCAAGACAGACGCTCTGCCCAATAGGGACATGTCATGACTTATTGTTAATTTCCATCGCGAGTTAAATCACTGACTTTGGTCGGCCAGTTTTAAGCCTTGGTGTTTTACTGGGCGTGCGGTGATTCCCGCCGTGATGACTTTACAGATACTCCAAAGCTTGACGAGGATGTTGTGGTGTCAATGGTCAAAGGCTCAGCGTTTTCATGAACTGATCGGCAGTGATAATGGGGCAGACAAACCGGCCAGCGAGGCTCAGCAAATCCTGATCCCCGGTGACCAAATACTCCGCCTTGCCCACGATGGCGAGCTGCAGAAAAGGCACGTCAAACGGATCGCGGCAGGTCGGTGTTGCAGGTGGTTTAGCGGGCATGCGCACCGTCGTGCAATAGGGCAGATAGTCGGCGAGCAACTCTTGCTGATCTGCGGTAGAGAGTTTGAACTTCGGGTACGCAAGTACCCGTAGCAGCTCTGATACGGTGGCGCTGGAGAGCAGCGGGTGACGGTGCGCGCCTTGCCATGTCCGGCGTAATGGTGCCAGCCGCCCTTGGGCAAATACCAGTGTGGACAGCACCAGATTGGTGTCGATAACCACGCGGGGCGGACGTCGGGAACGGGTCATTTTTTGCGCGATTTTTTCGTTACGGGAGATTTGCGCGCCCAACCGACCGCATCGGCAATGTCCCGCTCGCTCAAGTCCAGCTCAGCCAGTTTGGCGCGCACAGCGTCGCCGCGCTGAATACGCACTGGGGTCAGTACGATCTGGCCGTTACGGGCTTCCACGTCGAAGTATTCCACCGGACCAAGGGCGGCGGTCACGCTCTTGGGCAAAGTGAGCTGATTTTTCGAAGTCATTTTAGCAATCATGGAAATCTCCACTTTTACGAAAGTAAGGAATTCTTCCTTTATGATTTCTGCCGGGAACAATCAAGCCGCAGAGAACGCTTACCGGCGTCGTTGCACGCCGAAGCGCTGGATTTTGTCGAATTCCTGACTGCAAAAGCGGAACAGGAAGAAATAAAAAATCGGACTGGCCTTGCGTTGCAGGCCGCGATGCGTGATGCGAAAGTCGAGGTCGCTCCAAAAGCGTAGGTAGTCCCGGGTTACGCCGCATTCAACCCTTCCGCTGCGCCGCCAATGCGCGAAACACTAGCAAGTGCCCCAATAGGGCGGAGCACACCATGACTCCGGGCAGAAGAATGAAAGGGAAGTAGGTAACCCATACGTTCGGCGGATTGGTATGTAGAATCTGAAATGGATGCGGCATAGCCATAATGGCGGTGACAACCACGTTCAATAGCAATAGCAGGCCGAGCACGTTCCAACCCATCAGTACCCTGGCGGGTACCACACCCCAGCGTAGTGCGACTACTAAAGCTAAAGCCAACACTGCGGTAATAATATCGAAATTTTGCCCCTGGAAGGTCATCTCCATGGGAGCAATTCCGGCGTTGGCAGCTTGTTGGATCAACAACTCCGTCGGAAGGCGAAACACTTGAAAACCCACCAGTAGGATCATCGGCAAACCGTTCGCGAGCGTTCGCCCGATTGTCGAAAAAGCGATCACGACTGTAGCCACGATTAGAACTAAGAAAACCCGCAACCCGGGTGGCGGGAAGGTATCGAATTCGTGCGCCCATCCTTGCTGACTTACCCCATACAGAAGCACGCTCCAAAACGCAAAAATACCAAGGGCAACCAAAGCTTTCGAAGTATTCCAACGCATATCAGTGTCGGCAGCATAGGCTCGTCCCACTGCATACATCCACCAGATGCCCAAAATCAGAGCCATCAGTGCAAAACCAGTCTGCAATACGACGGACGGCATATTTGGTAACGGCATACGTTTCTCCTTTATAATTTTAGCAAGTCGAATTATTACTAATATATTTTGATAGAATTGAGACGTCAAGCAGTAGAGGCTGGGATCACTATTTGTGGCCATAAATAAGCGGTGTTACAGGCAATTTTGCGGAGTCGCCCGAGCTCTCGATGTGCTTGGAGAACGCTGGACACTTTTGATCGTTCGGGATTTATTGCTAGGGCCGTGGCGTTACACGGATCTCATGGCCCGCCTGCCGGGCGTCACTACCAACCTACTCGCCGAGCGCCTTAAAGAAATGGAAATAGCTGGCCTTGTAAGCAAATCACCACAAGCCAGCGTCGGCTCGCCACATGTGTATGAGCTGACCAAGCTCGGTAGGCAGCTTGAGCCGGTGATACTTTCGCTTGCCAGTTTCGGCATGAGTCTTATGGCGAACGGACCACAGGAGGGAGATCAGATTGATATTGGTCGCGCATTGTTGAGCTTAAAGCGACGCGGTCACAATCAAGCGGCAGGCTTGATCACTTTGCGATTTGATATTGTCACAAACGAGGCTCCCACTACTTACTACCAAGTAAAATATACGGCGGATTATATCGACCTGCGTCATGGTAAGACGTGGCAAAGCGAAGTGGAGATTGGGATAAGCCGCGCCAATATGGCAGCGCTATTATTTAGAGACGGCGATGCTGGTTTAATGGAAAGACTGAGTGAAATCGCGGTAGATGGTAATAGACAACATTGGCTTGCATTCTTGGACAATTTCGGGCTCAAGCATTCCTGATGTGAATCACCAGTTCGATCCCACTTCCGTGCTGTAACGGTAGCAAATTAGGTATTATGGGCACTTCTATAAATCCAGTTTAATCGCCGTTACTTGGTTATAGAGTTCCGTTTTTTGATGTTCTCTGATTGAGGCGCAGTTTTTGCGTTGTTTCGACTGCGTTTTGCAACAACTCAAGCCATTCTGGGCGATCTTTTCC
>JANOOV010000107.1:0-2446 GCA_031421535.1 Gammaproteobacteria bacterium | reverse complement strand
GTGTCCGATGCAATTCTCGATGCCATCATCGCGGAAGATCCCAAAGCGCGCGTTGCGTGCGAGACCTTGTGCAAAACCGGCATGGTCATCATCGCCGGTGAAATTACCACCAGCGCGTGGGTGGACATGCAGAGCATCGTGCGCCAGACCGTCAAGGAAATCGGCTACAACAGTTCCGAAATGGGTTTCGACTGGGAGTCGTGCGCGGTGTTGACAGCCATCGACAAACAATCCGCCGACATCGCCATGGGTGTGGACGAGACCAAGGATCACGAGCAAGGCGCCGGTGACCAGGGCTTGATGTTTGGTTATGCCAGCAATGAAACCGATGTGTTGATGCCTGCCCCCATTTGCTACGCGCATCGCCTGGTGAAGCGTCAGGCGGACGTGCGCAAGAGCGGCAAGTTGAAATTCTTGCGTCCCGACGCCAAAAGCCAAATCACGTTTCGTTACGAAGGCAGCAAGCCGGTGGGTATCGACGCCGTGGTGCTCTCCACGCAGCACACGCCCGATGTATCGAACACCGTGTTGCGCGAAGCGGTGATGGAAGAAATTATCAAGCCCGTGCTCCCCGCCGAATGGTTGAGCAAGGATACACGCTACTACATCAACCCGACCGGGCGTTTCGTGATCGGCGGTCCGGTGGGCGATTGCGGTTTGACCGGGCGTAAAATCATCGTCGATTCCTACGGCGGCATGGCACGTCACGGCGGCGGCGCGTTCTCCGGTAAAGATCCTTCCAAGGTGGATCGCTCGGCCGCCTACGCCGGACGTTACGTCGCCAAGAACATTGTTGCGGCGGGTCTGGCGGATCGCTGTGAAATTCAAATTTCCTACGCTATCGGAGTAGCCGAGCCGACCTCGATTACCATCGAAACCTTCGGCACCGAAAAAGTCCCGCATGACCGCATCGTTGCCTTGGTGCGCAAGCATTTTGACCTGCGTCCGCGCGGTATCGTCAAGATGCTGGATTTGCTCAAGCCAATTTACAAAGCCACGGCGGCTTACGGCCATTTTGGCCGTGAAGAGGCTTCTTTTACCTGGGAACGCACCGATAAAGCGGCGCTGCTGCGCAGCGAAGCTGGCCTTAAATAATTCAACGAGGAATACCGAACATGGCAACACAAACTGCGAAAACTCTCGCGCCCGACTTCAAAGTCGCCGACATGAAACTGGCGGCGTGGGGCCGGAAGGAAATCCAGATCGCCGAGCATGAAATGCCGGGGTTGATGGCCTTGCGCGAAGAATATAAAGGCAAGTATCCGCTCAAAGGCGCGCGCATCACCGGCTCGTTGCATATGACGATTCAGACCGCTGTGTTGATCGAGACGTTAGCCGATTTGGGCGCGGAAGTGCGTTGGGCCTCGTGCAATATTTATTCGACACAAGACCATGCCGCCGCCGCGATTGCCGCCGCTGGAATTCCGGTGTTTGCATGGAAGGGCGAGACGCTTGAAGAATACTGGTGGTGCACCGAACAGGCGCTAGCCTGGGCGGATGGAAAAGGCCCAAACATGATTCTGGATGACGGCGGCGACGCCACCATGCTGGTGCATAAAGGTGTGGAATTCGAGGCCAAGGGCGCCGTGCCTGCGCCCGATGCAAACGCCAATGAAGAATGGAAAGTGTTCCTCGGCCTGTGCAAGCGCAGCCTTGCTGCGAATCCGAAAAAATGGACCACCATTGCGGCGGCCATCCACGGCGTCACCGAAGAAACCACCACCGGTGTGCATCGCCTGTATCAGATGCAGGAGCGCGGTGAGCTGCTGTTCCCGGCGATGAACGTCAACGACTCCGTCACCAAATCCAAATTCGACAATTTATACGGCTGCCGCGAATCACTGCTCGACGGTATTAAGCGCGCGACCGACGTGATGATCGCGGGAAAGATTTGCGTGGTACTGGGCTACGGCGACGTCGGCAAGGGTTGCGCGCAGGCGTTTCGCGGCATGGGCGCCACGGTGTGGGTCACCGAGATCGATCCGATCTGCGCGCTGCAAGCGGCGATGGAAGGGTACCGGGTCGTGACCATGGATGATGCCGCCAGCCAGGGCAACATTTTCGTGACCGCCACCGGCAACGTGCACGTGATCAATCACGATCACATGAAGGCGATGAAGAACGAAGCCATCGTCTGCAACATCGGGCATTTCGATTCCGAAATCGAAATTGCCGCGCTGGAAAAATACGAGTGGGATGAAATCAAGCCGCAGGTCGATCACGTTATTTTCCCCGACGGCAAAAAAATCACCATTCTCGCCAAGGGCCGTTTGGTGAATCTGGGTTGCGCGACCGGCCATCCCAGCTTCGTGATGTCCGCGTCGTTCACCAACCAGACCATGGCGCAGATCGAGCTGTTCAACCATTACAAGAACTACGAAAACAAGGTGTACATCCTGCCCAAGACGCTCGACGAGAAAGTCGCGCGTTTGCATCTGGCGAAAAT
>JANOOV010000106.1:0-4029 GCA_031421535.1 Gammaproteobacteria bacterium | reverse complement strand
GACGTTGATGCGCCGCCGGGTCTCTGCAGCCAATGCATGGCAACACGTGCGCACATCTTCCCAATGATGTTGCTGCTGAAACTCGATCGCCGTGGGCACGGTGAGAAAGGCTGTGATGTCACGCGTGCCTTGCCATTCGTGGTTGCGGATAAATTGTGTTTCGCCCCGGTCCAGCGTCGGCGGAATGTCTTTGTCACCCCATCCCCAACTCACCACCAAGGGTTCGAGCCCACTCTGCATGTTGTGTTGTGCGTACAAAAATGCCGTGCCCTTGGGCGCCGACAGCCACTTGTGGCACGCGCCGGTGTAGAAGTTGCAGCCAAGGTCATGCAGGTTCAACGGCAACTGGCCGGGCACATGCGCGCCATCGATGATGGTGAGAATTCCGCGCTCGCGTGCCCGTCTGCAAATTTCCTGCACCGGAAAAATGAGCGCCGTGGGGCTGGTGAGATGGCTGAGGGAAATAACTTTGGTGCGTTCGTTCACGCCCACCCAGAAGTGTTCGACAAAATCTTCCACCGTTGTGACTGGCAGCGGGATCGCGCGATACACAAGCTTAGCCCCGGCCTTTTTACACAGCGCATGCCAGCTGCGATTCACCGCGCCATATTCGTGATCGGTCGTGAGAACTTCATCACCCGGTTGCAGCGCGAGACTGCGCGCCACCATGTTGATGCCGTGCGTCGGGTTCGGGTAGTAGATGATTTCGTCCGCGTCGGCGCCTACATACGCCGCCAACTTGGCGCGCGCCTCCGCCATCAGCGCAGTGGCGCGTCGCGACAGAAATTCCACCGGCTGCCGTTCCAATTCGCGCTGCCAACGTTGATATTCGCGAAACACCAGCTCAGGGCACGCACCGAAGGGACCGTGATTGAGGAAGGTGATGTTTGGGTCGAGGAGGAAAAGATTTTTCATGTTGGATTTGACTAGCGCCTTGTGAAAGCCACCGGCGTCCTCGGTAAGTTTAGCGCGGGAATACCCACACTCCCCTCCTCATTTTCGAGAAGGGGTGGACGCGCAGCGTCGCCAAACAGCACCGTTTCACCCTTAACTGACTGGTATTGAAAGCGCCATTTTTCCCATTGCGGGCACGCCACCCCATCACTTTACGCAAATATGCATTGTTGAATATTCACCACTTCGTGGCTAATATTCGTCCATGTACCAGAGAAATATCACCCCGCATGTACGCACCGCGCTGAGCGATACGCCGGTCATCCTGCTCAATGGCGCGCGCCAAACGGGGAAAAGTACGCTCGCCAAAGCCATCGCCGGAAAGCTCGGTGGCGACTATGTCACGCTGGATGACGCCACGGTGTTGTCCGCGGCTACCGCAGACCCGACGGGATTTTTGCGCGGGCTGGGCGCCATGACGGTCATCGATGAAGTCCAGAAAGCACCGGGACTGTTCCCCGCCATCAAGCAACAAGTGGATACCGATCGTCGACCGGGGCGTTACCTGCTCACCGGCTCGGCCAACGTGTTGCTGCTGCCGAAAATCTCCGAATCGCTCGCCGGACGCATGGAGATCATCACGCTGTGGCCGCTGTCGCAGGGCGAGCTGCGCGAACGCAGCGAACGCTTCATCGATCACCTGTTTGCCGCTGAGCTGCCGCGTTTGATGCGCGCGGCACCGCAGGATCACGGCGTGATTTCTCAAATTGCCGCCGGCGGTTACCCGGAAGCCGTCGCGCGCACCGACGAAGCGCGCCGCCATGACTGGTTCGCTTCGTACCTCACCGCGATTTTGCATCGCGACGTGCGCGACCTGGCCAACATCGAAGGCTTGACCGACATGCCGCGTTTGCTCGCCTTGCTGGCGGCACGGTCCAGCGGACTTTTAAATACCTCCGAACTGTCGCGCTCCTCGACCATTGCGCAAACCACCTTGAAACGCTACCTGTCCCTGCTGCAAATGACATTCTTGATGGAGCCGCTACCGGCCTGGTCCTCGAACTTGGGCAAGCGGCTCATCAAAGCACCGAAGGTGCACCTCATCGACACCGGACTTGCGACGCACCTCACCGGCCATTCGCCGCAGCGCTTAACCCACGACACCACCCTGCTGGGGAACTTGCTGGAAACTTTTGTTGTGATGGAGCTGCGCAAACAACTGACGTGGTCCACCGTCCGCGCGAAAATTTTTCACTTCCGCACCCTGGCCGGAAAAGAAGTGGACATTGTGCTCGAAGACGCACGCGGCCGTCTCGTCGGCATCGAAGTCAAATCATCCGCGACTGTTACCAAGAAGGATTTTTCCGGGCTGGAAATACTCGCCGAAGAAACCGGCAAGAAGTTTGTACGCGGTGTGGTGCTGTATACCGGCGAGACGGCGGTGGCGTTTGGCGACAAACTCACCGCGTTACCGATTAACGCGCTGTGGCGGATGACATTACACGAGCCCACTCGTGTAATGCAATAATGCAAGCCTGACTGGGTTTCGTGACCCAGTTTTCGTTGAAGATTTTGGAGATCAAGTGATGCTGATTACTCGACTTAAGCTGCAGAACTGGCGCAATTTCAGAAAAGTAGAGGTGAATCTTCGCGAGCGGGTCTATGTCATCGGCCCCAATGCCTCCGGTAAGTCAAATTTGCTCGACGTAATGCGCTTTTTGCGAGATATAGCGAAACCGGAAGGTGGCGGGCTGCAAAAAGCCGTTAAGGAACGCGGCGGGATAAAAAAATTGCGCTGCCTACTTGCACGCAAAGATCCGGAGGTGCTCATCGAAGTTGACCTTGCTGAAAAGTCGGATGCCGACGCGGCGTGGCGCTATACGTTGACTTTTCGCAGTGAGGGCAAGGGGCAGCAACGGCTGGTTGTAAGTAAGGAGCGCGTGGAAGATTTACGTAGCGGAAAGGTATTGCTCGACCGCCCAGACGGCAACGATCGTCACGATCCTGATCGCTTGACTCAGACGCACCTAGAGCAAATTAATACCAATAGTGCATTTCGAACCGTTGCGGAATTTTTCTCTTCGGTGACGTACCTGCACATCGTCCCCCAATTGCTCAAATATGCAGATCAATTGGGTGGATATCGCCTTGAAAGCGATCCTTTTGGGCAAGCATTCCTAGAACGTATTGCGAGGGTACCTGAGAAAACGCGTAATGCTCGCCTAGCTAAAATTGGAGAAGTACTCAAGGTTTGTGTGCCGAATATGAGCAAGCTCAAATTCCAGCGTGACGAGATTACGGGTACACCACACTTGGAAGCGCTGTATGAACACTGGCGACCTGATGCTGGCTGGCAGCGGGAGGATCAATTTTCGGATGGCACTTTGCGGCTACTTGGCATTATGTGGAGCCTGCTAGAAGGCGACTCCCTTTTACTGCTTGAGGAGCCGGAGCTTTCCTTGAATGAAAATATTGTGCGCCGAATTCATAAATTAATATGGCAAATGCAGCGCCAAGCCAAATATCGTCGTCAAGTCTTTATCACCACCCACAGTGAAGCACTATTGCAGGACAAAGCGATAGACCCGCGCGAAGTGATACGGCTGGAACCCACGGATGATGGGACTCGTGCCGTTGAAATTACCGACAAGGAGAGGGCACTGATTTCGGCGGGCTACTCCATTGCGGAGGCGATACTGCCTAAAGCCAGTCCCGCGCATGTCGAGCAGCTATCCCTCTTCAAACCATGATTCATTTTCAGAATATCGCAGTAGTAGTCGAGGATGAATTGAGCGGTGCAATTATTAAAAAACTGATTGCGGCATCAGGTCGAAATTTCGCGATTGATATGATGATCAATGCCCGTGGTTATGGGCAGATCAAGGCGGAGATGGAAAAATTTAGATCATCAAGTTATGCGCTGCCACACGTAGTACTAACTGACCTGGATAATTATCGTTGCCCGACCGCCTTGCTGGACCATTGGGGCGCAACCGATCTGCCTCCACAACTTCTATTTCGTATTGCTGTGCGAGAGGTTGAAGCATGGCTACTCGCGGATAGAGAGGGCATCGCAGAGTTTCTCCATGTGGCCGTAAATAAGGTACCAAACGACCCGGAGGCAATTGCTGATCC
>JANOOV010000105.1:0-3641 GCA_031421535.1 Gammaproteobacteria bacterium | reverse complement strand
TTGCGCGGCGAGAAAATAAACGCAGGCTTCGATTCTTTGTTTCATTTTCGCCAAATCCAGAGTGTTGCGCATGAAAGTGGCCTGATCAAGACAGATTTCCAGCCAGAATTTTATCCACGCACACAACGCCGCATGACTGAGGCTGCCGCGCCCGTCGGTCTCGCCACGGCGGGGTGCGTCGGCCTCAGCCAAGTGGGCGTAATAATCCGCTTGGCGACGGGCCAGTCCGCGCAGCGGGGACCAGACGCCGTTGGTGAGTCCCATTGCAATCAATACCAGATACGAATGTAAACGTGCGGCACGTCCGTTGCCGTCGCGGAACGGATGAATCCAGGTCAGGCGATGATGTGCAGCCGCCAGGGCGATCAATGCGCGCTCGCCGTCGGGTACCGCGCGGTAACCCAGCGCCCAGCGGTCGATTAACCCTGGCAGCACGGCCGGAGCGGGCGCCACGTGGTTGCCGACGCGCACGCTGCGTGCGCGCAAGGCGCCGGGTATAACCACATCGCCCTCCGCCGTGGTGCGATCACGCTCGGATATCTGCGCGTACAAGTGCTGATGAATTGCGCCAAGCTCATGCGCAGAAAACAGCTCGCGCCATGCACGTCCAGTCCAGGCGGATTTGCCCCATGCTTCCGTTCGCATGTGTGCGAGTGCCAGGTGTTGGCGTCGCGCAAGGTCGGGATCAGCGTCGTAGTCATTGGCCAGCGCGCGTTCGATATCGGCAGGCAAAGTGTGTTGCCCCTCGATCTTGTTGGTGTAGTAACTGTTCATCGCCTGCAACAACGGCGCGATACCGGCGAGAACCTGCGGATGCGCAAGCCCGGAGCAGGCCAGGCTTGCTTTCACCACCGCGTGCGCCAGCTCCGATAATTCGGCGGGCACCGGTTCGGACGGCAACAACGGTTCAATGCTGTAGAGGCTGTCGCTGCTCATGAGTCATAGGACAAAATTGGCGGATCGAAGCGATAATCTAACTGATTGCCGGGAAAGAAAAAACCGCCAATTTGGCGAGCAGTGTGGCGGACCATTTGGCGAATCAGACGAAGCCGTGCGTTGCTACGACGAGCAACTGACCTCAAGGTGACTGACCCCTTGCGGTGCGGGTTGGGCGTAGTGCGGAAACTGTGGATGCTCGTCGAACGGCGCCTGTAACACGCAGAGTAGTTGGTCGATTTCTGTGTAATCGCCTCCTTGCGCTTTCTCGATGGCGATTTGCGCAAGGTAATTACGCAGCACGATTTTTGGATTGATGCGCAGCAGCGCCGTGCGGCGTGCATCGTCGGCTTGGGCGTGGCCGCGCAGGTGGGTACGGTAATCGGCCAGCCACCGGTCAAAGCGTTCGCGGTCGATGAACAGGTTGCGCAGTGCGGGCACGGTTGCATCGTTGTCGCGCTCGACATGACACAGCGCACGGAACAATAGCGTGTAGTCGGTTTGGCTTGCCTGCATTTGTGCAAGCAGCGCTTCGCTGAGTTGCAACACGTGGTCGTCTGCGTGTTCAAAGCCAAGTTTTTCCGCCATGAGTTGATGATAGCTGCGGGTATAAATCGCTTGGTAACTTTCCAGTGCCGCCTTGGCGGCATCGACTTCGATGAGCGGCAATAGTGCCTGGGCAAGACAACTGAGATTGAACAGTCCGACGCGCGGCTGCTGGTTGTACGCATAGCGGCCCTGGTGGTCGGAATGATTACAGATAAAGCCGGGGTTATAGCTTTCCATGAAACCGAACGGCCCGTAGTCGAGTGTCAGGCCGAGTATCGACATATTGTCCGAGTTCATCACGCCGTGGGAAAAGCCCACCGCTTGCCATTGCGCGATCAGGCGTGCAGTGCGTTCAATGACCGTGTGTAGCAAGCGCAAGTAGCGATCAGGTTGATTAGCGAGTTCCGGGTAGTGTTGGGTCATCACGTAGTCGGCGAGTGTGCGGGTATGTTGGTGCTGATCGCGGTAAAAAAACACCTCAAACGAACCGAAGCGCACATGCGACGGCGCCAGCCGCGTGACCACGGCGCCGGTCTCGACGGTTTCCCGATACACCTCATCGTTGCTGCCGACCAGACACAGCGCGCGCGTGGTGGGTATGCCCAGGCCATGCATGGCCTCGCTGCACAGATATTCGCGGATGCTGGAGCGCAGCACGGCGCGGCCATCGCCCTGGCGCGAATAGGGCGTCTGGCCACTGCCTTTGAGCTGGATTTCCCACGCCTCGTTCCGCGTGTTGACAATCTCGCCGAGCAGGATCGCGCGCCCGTCGCCAAGCTGCGGCACATAGTGACCAAACTGATGGCCGGAGTAGAGCATGGCCAGCGGATCGGCGCCGGGCAACGCGTGTTTGCCGCTGACTGCGGCCGCAAAGCGCGGGTCGTGTTGCACCGTCGGGTCAAGATCCAGCAGTTGCGCCGCCTGCGTGTTGAAATGAAGCAGGCGCGGCGGCGTCTCGAACGGCGTGGGCGCAACGCGTGAATAAAAATCGCCCGGCAACGCGGCGAAGGAATTGCGAAATGGCAAGCTGTCCAGCGAATACTTCATACGATCAATCCCAAGGCAAACCACTAAACTTCAACGTTCGCCGATTTTGCCTTCTTTGCCGGCAAACAAATTTTGCAGATTGCTGCGATGGCGCCAGAGCAGCACCAACGAGATAAGAACGGTGAGCCAGAAGAATTCAATGTGCGGGCTGAACCATAACATTGCAAACGGCGCGGCCAACGATGCGGCCAGTGCCGACAGCGACGAGATGCGAAATACAGCGGCCATGACCAGCCACACGGCCAGCACCACCAGCGCAGCGGGCCAGGCCAGTCCCAGCAGCACGCCAAAGCTGGTGGCCACGCCTTTGCCGCCCTGAAATTTAAAAAACACCGGCAATAAATGCCCGAGGAGCGCAGCGAACGCGACCCCGGCGAGCGCCCAGGGTTCGGTGAGAAAGAGTTTGGAGAGCACGACTGGAATCAAGCCTTTGAGCAGGTCGCCGAGCAAAGTGATCGCTGCGGCTTTTTTGCCGCCGATGCGCAGCACGTTGGTGGCGCCGGGGTTGCCCGAGCCTTGCGAGCGCGGATCGGGCAAGCCCATGAGCTTGCATACGATGATCGCCGCCGACAGCGAGCCCAACAGGTAAGCAAGCAAAACGAATAATCCGGAAACAATCATGGGTGATATCAATTCGTGAAGGAAAGCCGTGGCATTATAGGCGCGCACACTGGAGTTGGAGAACAGTATGGATATTATTTTCATCAACGAACTGCGCGTCGAAACCGTGATCGGAATTTACGATTGGGAGCGGCGCATCACTCAAACCGTCAGTTTCGATCTGGAATTGGCGGCGGATATTCGCCGCGCCGCGAGCAGCGACGATATTGTCGATACCGTGAACTACAAGGCGGTGGCGAAACGCGTGCAGGCGTTTGCCACCGAGAGTAAATTTCAATTGGTGGAGACGCTGGCCGAGCGCGTGGCGGAATTGATCATGCGCGAATTTTCCATTCCCTGGTTGCGTTTGAAAGTGCACAAACCGGGCGCGTTGCGTGCTGCGCGCGACGTCGGCGTCGTGATCGAGCGCGGCGTGCGCCCAAGCTGATGGCGCGCATTTACATCAGCATCGGTAGCAACATCGAGCGCGAACAAAACATTCGTGCGGC
>JANOOV010000104.1:0-3623 GCA_031421535.1 Gammaproteobacteria bacterium | reverse complement strand
CCTGCAAGGGGGAAGGTGAGGATGGGGGTGATTTAAAAGGTAGTGTAGCTGCACACCCCCATCCCCCCCTTCCCCCTTGCAGGGGGAAGGGGGGGTGCCGAAGAGCCGGATTCTTTACATCACAACTTTTAAGCTCTGTGGTCTCGTCCCGCACAGCACTAGTCAACCGCGCCCGCCCGTAACGCTTTTTCGATCTTGGCGCGGCTCAGGTGCGGCGCGAACAGCGCAATGAAGTCGAAAACGTAGCTGCGTAAATAAGCGCCTTTGCGCACACCCACGCGCGTAGTGCTGGGCTCGAATAAATGGCTCGCATCGAGCGCGCGTAATTTGCGGTCGACTTTAGGATCGAAGGCCATGCTCGCCAGTAACCCGATCCCCAGGCCCAGTTGCACGTAGGTTTTGATCACGTCGGCGTCGATGGCGGTGAGCACCACATTCGGCGACAAACCCGCGTCCGCAAACGCCTTGTTCACCTGCCCGCGTCCGGCAAAGGCAAAGTCGTAAGTGACCAGCGGATAAGCAGCAATGTCACGCAAGGCCAACCGGTGTCGCAAGCGCAGCAGTGCATGCTTCTGCGGCACCACCACGCAGCGGTTCCACGCGTGGCACGGCAGCGCGATTAAATGGTCAGACTCGGCCACCGCTTCGGTGGCAATGGCGATATCGGCCTCGCCGCTGTTCACCATCTCGACAATTTGCGACGGGTTGCCCTGATGAATGCGCAGCGCCACCTCGGGGTAACGTTTGCGAAACGCCTCCACCGTGTGCGGCAACGCATAACGCGCCTGCGTATGCGTGGTGGCGATGGACAGCGTTCCCTTGGTCTCATGCGCGAATTCGCGACCGATCTTTTTCAGATTGTCGATATCGCGCACGATGCGGCGCGCGGTTTCCAGCACCGCCTCGCCCGGCGGAGTGATTTCCACGAAGCGCTTGCCCACGCGCGTAAAAATTTGCACGCCCAGTTCAGACTCCAGCAGGCGAATCTGTTTACTCACGCCCGGTTGCGATGTGTGCAACGCCTGCGCCGCCGCCGATACGTTTAAGTCATGCTGCGCGACCACGCAGATGGAACGTAACTGTTGTAGCTTCATGGTTGCTTGATTTCCGGTTGCAGTCGCATATTCCTGTGCGGCCTAAGAATAGATCAACAAAATCGTTCGCGCTGCTTGCGCTGCATATTACATTTCGGGCCGTCAACCGACCCAAGGAGATGCATGTGAACACGGCAAGCGAACAAATTCCAGCCTACAACGCCGAGCCCCACTTCGGCACAGTGGAAAATCAACCACTACAGTATCTGCGCATCAACGTTCCGCAATCGGTGCTCACTGCGCAACAACTCACGGAGCTGGCCGGGATCATCCGCCAGTACAGCCCGCGTCACGCAGTACGGCTGCGCAGTGCAACACAATTGGAAATCTCGATATTTTCCACACAGCCGCCGCCGGAACAACTTCTCAGCCGACCGGAAATAAATATCAATACAGGACATAAAATTCCGCCGGAGGCCGGACTGTCCGCGCTGCGCGTGCACGTTCCCGGCGCACAACTGAGCGTGCAGCAGCTACGGGTACTGGCGGCCCTGATGCATAACGAAGGCTTGCGCACGGTGCGCATCATCGATAGCGAAACCCTGATTGTTGAAAATGTATGGCATGGCCGAGCGGCAGTATTGCAACTGGGTTACGCGAAGCAGGGTTAATAACCCGATGACGCTTGCGTACATCTTCAGCGGCTTTGCCGTCGGCCTGTTGGTCGGTTTGACCGGCGTTGGTGGCGGGTCGCTGATGACTCCGATCTTGACTTTATTATTCGGGGTGCCGCCCGCCGTCGCGGTCGGCACCGACCTGGCCTTCGCATCCATTACCAAAACGACTGGCACCCTGGTCCACCGGTTCAGGGACACGATTCACTGGCGCAGCGTGAAGCATCTGTCCCTCGGCGCCCTGCCCGCCGCCGTTATCACCATTGCTGCACTTGGTCAGTTTGGCGCGCTGGACCAGCATATCGGCCAGATCATCCGCTATGCCATCGGCGGCTCACTGTTGCTCACCGTGGTCGCGTTGCTGCTTCAAACCCGCGTGCAACGCTGGATGAATGCGCATCCCGAAAAGCAACTGCATGGGCTGCGGCTTGATGCTGCTACGGTACTGGCCGGTGCGGTGTTGGGCACTCTGGTCACCGTCTCCTCCATTGGCGCTGGAGCCGTCGGCGCGATGTTACTGATTCTGCTTCAGCCCCAGCTCTCACCTGCACAAATTGCTGGCACCGACATCGCCTACGCCGTGCCGTTAACCGCGATTGCCGCGCTTGGGCACGCGTGGTTGGGGTCGATCAACTGGGACTTGCTCATGATACTGCTGCTGGGCTCGGTGCCGGGTATCGTCATTGGCTCAATGGCGGCGCGCGCACTACCCCAAACCTTGTTGCGCACTCTGTTGGCAACCACCCTGACTGGCGTGGCCACCATGTTGCTTTACCCACTCTCTGTCACCTAAGGATCTGGCATGTATCACTACGATCACTACGACCATCAATTAGTGCAGGAACGCGTTGTGCAATTTCGCGATCAGGTACGCCGACGCTTGAGCGACGCACTGACCGAAGACGAATTCCGCCCGTTGCGCCTGCAAAACGGCCTGTACTCGCAACGCCATGCCTACATGCTGCGCGTCGCCGTGCCTTACGGCCTGCTGTCGTCGGCGCAGTTGCGCAGGTTCGCGCACATCGCACGCAAATATGATCGCGGCTTCGGCCACTTCACGACCCGCCAGAACATTCAGTACAACTGGATCAAGCTGGAAGAAGCGCCCGACATCCTGGCTGAACTCGCGACGGTCGAGATGCACGCGATCCAGACCTCGGGCAATTGCATCCGCAACATCACCTGCGACGAATATGCCGGGGTCGCCGCCGACGAAATTGTCGACCCTCGCCCCTATGCCGAAATCCTGCGGCAGTGGAGCACGTTCCACCCGGAGTTCGCCTACCTGCCGCGCAAATTCAAGATCGCGGTCAATGGCGCCACCACGGATCGCGCGGCCACCGCCGTGCACGATATCGGGCTGAATGCAGTGACCGACGCACGCGGTCGTGTCGGCTTCCGCGTGCTGGTCGGCGGCGGCATGGGCCGCACGCCGATCATCGGCAGCGTGATCCGCGAATTCCTGCCATGGCGTCACATGCTGACATATATCGAAGCCATCATGCGCGTGTACAACCAATATGGCCGCCGCGACAACATCTACAAGGCACGCATCAAGATTTTGCTTAAGGCCATTGGCAGCGAAGAATTCACGCGGCGCGTTGAAGAGGAATGGGCCGATCTCAAGGACGGTCCCGGCACGCTGAGCGTCGCGGAGCGCAACCGGGTCGCGACTTTTTTAACGGGACCGGATTACGCGCTGTCGCCGGGTGATGCCGGGCTGGACCATCAGCGCATCCAAATTCCGGCGTTCTCGCACTGGCTCAAACGCAAAGTCAAACCGCACCGGGTGCCGGGCTACGCGGCCGTCGTGTTGTCGCTGAAAAAACCCGGCATCCCGCCCGGCGATGCCAGCGCAGAGCAAATGGATTTCATCGCCGATCTCGCCGACCGCTTCAGTTTTGGTGAGCTGCGC
>JANOOV010000103.1:0-2304 GCA_031421535.1 Gammaproteobacteria bacterium | reverse complement strand
GCTCGGACAGCATGACGTCAGTCCGTGGTTCAATCACCGCTTGTACACGACGGCCGTTGGCACTGAGCTGCATGCGCAGTTTTTCGGTAGGCATCGGTTTGGTGCGGGCTCGTGGCGGATTGATTTGTCTTTAGCATAGCGGGTTTTACTTGCGGCATAACAAAAAAAAGGTCGGCGCATTTTTGTGCCGACCCAAAGGGGGGAAATCTACAGCGGCGAAAAAATTTACCGTCGGAGTGTCTCTTAAGAGCCGATCCGGATCATCCCGGCGGCGACGGTTTGATGTGTGACTTCATCAATCAGGATAAAGGCGCCGGTCGCACGGGTGATTTCATAAGCATCTACGGCCAGCGGCTGCTGTACGTTGATCACCACGTCGGCGACGTCGTTCAGCTTCAATCCGTCGGCGGGCCGTTTGCGTTGTGTATCGATATCGAGCAAGGTATTGATGTGCGCCACGCGCGCGAACACGTGCCGGGTCGTGTGTTTTAAAAAATATCTCCGGTTCATGTCCAAAGGCTCTTCCGACAACCAGCACAAGTCGGCGGTGAGGGTCGCAAGCAGCGTGGCCGGACGGTCGGCGGTGGCCAGCAGGTCGCCGCGCGAAATATCCAGATCGCGATCCAGCAACAGCGTGACGGATTGGCCAACGACTGCCGATTCGAGTGCGCCGTCGAAGGTCAGAATCTCCTTCACGCGCGCCGTCCGCCCGCCGGGCTGCACCACCACGGTGTCGCCGCGTTGCACTTTGCCGGCTTCAATGCGGCCCATGTAGCCGCGAAAATCGCGGGCGGCGTGGCCGTTATGGCGCGCGACCAACTGCACCGGAAAGCGCAAGGGTGCCGCGTGTGATGCGTCAACCACCCGCAGGGATTCCAGTAATTCAATTAACGTTGGGCCTTGATACCAGGCCAACCGGTCGCTGGCTGTCACCACGTTGTCGCCGGACAGCGCGCACAGCGGGATGGGGTGAATATCTGTCAAGCCAAGGGCCTTTGCGAAGCTCCGGTAAGCGCCGACAATGCGCCCGTAGACGTGTTGATCGTAATCGACCAAGTCCATTTTGTTGACCGTGACCACCACGTGTTCGATGCGCAGTAGACGCGCGAGGGTCGAGTGCCGTTTGGTTTGAGTCAGCAATTCAACGCCGTCGTCGCCCAATTTAACTTTCGACGCGTCGATCAGAATGATCACCGCATCGGCGGTCGAAGCGCCGGTCACCATGTTGCGCGTGTACTGTTCATGCCCCGGCGTGTCGGCGATGATGAACTTTCTTTTCGGCGTGGCGAAGTAGCGGTACGCGACATCAATGGTGATGCCCTGCTCGCGTTCGGCTTCGAGGCCGTCGGTCAACAGTGACAGATCGATGGCGTCGCCGGTGGTGCGTTTGTGTTTGGCGCGTGACATCGCATCAAGTTGGTCGGCGAAAATCGCCTTGCTGTCGAACAGCAAGCGGCCGATCAAGGTGCTCTTGCCGTCATCGACCGAGCCCGCCGTGATGAAACGCAGCAGCCCGCGTTCGTCGTGGGCTTCGGCGCGCGGTAAAAGTGCCGGTTGTGCAGTGACCGCATTCATCAGAAATATCCTTCTTTTTTGCGTTTTTCCATCGAGGCTTCGGAAGTCTGGTCGTCCATGCGCGTCGCACCGCGTTCGGTGATTTGCGTGGTCGCGGTTTCGGCAATGATGGCATCGACCGTATCCGCATCGGACGCCACCGGGCAGGTGCAGGAAATGTCGCCGACGGTACGAAAGCGCACGCGGCGCGTTTCGATGGTTTCACCTGGATTGGCCGGAGTTAGATAAGTCAGCGGCACCAGCAGCCCGTTGCGCGGGATCACTTGCCGCAGGTGCGCGAAATACAACGACGGCAACGCGAGCTGCTCGCGCGCGATGTATTGCCACACGTCGAGTTCGGTCCAGTTGGAAATCGGAAACACGCGCATGTTTTCGCCCGGCTGCACGCGGGTGTTATACAAGTCCCAGAGTTCCGGGCGCTGCGCTTTTGGGTTCCACTGACCGAACGCGTCGCGGAACGAAAAAATGCGTTCCTTGGCGCGGGCTTTTTCTTCATCGCGCCGCGCGCCGCCGATGCAGGCGTCGAATTTGTGTTGAGCGATGGTGGCAAGCAAGGTCACCGCTTGCGCCGCATTGCGCGAATCGGTGTGCGGGTTGCGCAGCCGCACAGAACCACACCGGATTGAGTCTTCAACTGACCCCACAATCAGACGCTCACCCAGTTCCATTACGCGCTGGTCGCGGAATTTTAGTACTTCGGCAAAGTTATGCCCGGTGTCGATATGCACC
>JANOOV010000102.1:0-4352 GCA_031421535.1 Gammaproteobacteria bacterium | reverse complement strand
CCCGCCGGCGTGCCCCCGGGGGGTGGGGTGGTGCGCTGGGCCCACGCTACACATGGGCGCATCTGCGTGTGCGCCCGAACAGTTCAATACACAGGACGCAACTATGGATACGCTGCGACTCAGCTTGATCGTCATCGGTGTGGTGATCGTCGGCGGTGTTTACATACTCGGAAAAATGGTCGAGCGCAGCCGTGCGGTGCGCGTGATCACGCCGCGCGCGCATCGGGAAATGGAGTCGACACCCGCACCGATCCGTGACCCCGGGCATGATTTCAAAATGAAAATTGAAGGCGGGGAGAAGCTTCTATTTCCATCGCCACCACCCGCCTTTGCAGCGCTTAAACCCCGTGAGTCGATGTCTGACACCCCTGTGCTTGAAGCGGAACAGCCGCCGCTGCGCGCCGCACCCGGCACGCCTGATCTGATTATTTCGTTGACGCTCATGGCGCGCGACCAACAGAAATTCAGCGGCGCCGAATTGCACCAGGTATTGGCAGCGGCGGGGCTGGAATTGGCGGAGTTCGACATTTATCATTTTCGCGATACCGATGCGGCAGACGACACGCGTGCGGTGTTCAGCGTTGCGAACATTGTCAAGCCCGGAACCTTCGATGCTGCGACAAGGCACGAATTAACGACGCCCGGATTGGCGATGTTCATGCAGATTCCCGGGCCGATGACCGCCAGCGAAGCTTTCGATGCGATGCTTGCGAAAGCCCAGTTTATCGCGCAGCGCCTGCACGGCGTCGTTGGCGACGAACAGCGCACTCCGTTGAGTTCGCAACGTATGCGCGCGCTGCGCGAACGCACGCTGAACTACGATTTCGCACATGCGGTGCAAAGTGACATGGGCGATGTGTCACCCACACCGCGACCGCGTTAGCTTAAGCGTATGCCCGCACCAAAACATCTGGCACAACGCGCTGTGCGGCTGCGCGAGCAGATCAATTTTCACAACCACCGCTACTACGTCCTCGACAGTCCCGAAATTACCGACGCGGAATTTGATCGCCTGGTTCGTGGACTCGAAGAGATCGAACAACAATACCCGGAAATAATCACGCCCGATTCGCCGACGCAGCGCGTGGGCGGTGCACCCTTGCCGGAATTCACGCAGGTGCGGCACACGTTGCCGATGTTGTCATTATCCAATGCGTTTACCGATGTCGAGGTCAGTGACTTTGTGCGGCGTATTCAGGAACGCTTGCAGCTCGACACGATTGAATTTTGCGCTGAGCCGAAGATGGATGGTTTGGCCGTCAGTCTGATGTACGAACACGGCCTGTTGGTGCAAGGCGCCACGCGCGGCGACGGCACGACGGGTGAAGACGTGACACAAAACATTCGTACCATCCACAGCATTCCATTGCGTTTGATCGGCAAGGATTATCCGCGCGTGCTGGAAGTACGCGGCGAAGTGGTGATGACCAGGCGCGGCTTTGCGGAGTTGAACCGGCGTCAGCGCGACAAAGGCGAGAAACTGTTCGCCAATCCACGCAATGCGGCGGCGGGCAGCTTGCGCCAGCTTGATCCGCGTATTACTGCGTTGCGCCCCCTGGAATTCATGGGTTACGGAATCGGTAAAGTCGAGCACGGCGTGCTGCCCGAAAAACACAGCGAAATTCTGCAACGCATACAACAATGGGGCGTGCGTATTTCGACGCAGATGGACGTGGTGCGCGGCACGGAAGGCTGTCTTGACTATTACCGGCGTATGCAAAAGCGGCGCGAATCCCTGCCGTTCGACATCGACGGCGTGGTGTACAAGGTCAATCGACTCGATCAGCAGGAACAGATGGGTTTCGTGGCCAAAGCGCCGCGTTGGGCGGTGGCGCACAAGTTTCCCGCGCAGGAAGAAATGACCACGTTGCTCGCCATCGAGGTGCAGGTCGGGCGCACCGGCGCACTCACGCCGGTGGCGCGCCTTGCGCCGGTGTTAGTCGGCGGCGTTACCGTCACCAACGCCACGCTGCACAATCAAGACGAGATCGAACGCAAAGATGTCCGTGTCGGTGACACGGTGATCGTGCGCCGCGCGGGCGACGTGATTCCGGAAGTGGTGGGTGTGGTGTTGTCCAAACGTCCGCCCAGCACGCAGGCATTTACGATGCCCGCGCAATGCCCGGTGTGCGGCTCCGACGTGCAACGCGCGGAAGGCGAGTCCGCCATGCGTTGCACCGGCGGGTTGTATTGCTCGGCGCAGCGCAAGGAAGCGTTCCGGCATTTTGCATCACGCCGCGCGCTGGATATCGAAGGTCTGGGCGAAAAGCTGGTCGACCAACTGGTCGAGAAAAAGCAGGTCAGCACGGTGGCTGACATATTTGCGCTTACTCAGGCACAACTTGCCGAACTGGAACGCATGGGAGCGAAGTCAGCGGCGAACCTGATCGAAGCGATTGAAAAAAGTAAAGCCACGACCCTGCCGCGTTTTTTGTATGCGCTGGGCATCGCCAATGTCGGTGAAGCCACCGCACAATCGCTGGCGCAACATTTCGGTAACCTCAATGATCTGATGGCGGCCGATGAAGAGCAGCTTCAGCAGGTCGAAGCTATCGGCCCGGTGGTCGCGCACAGCGTGCATGCGTTTTTCCGCCAGCAACACAACCGCGATGTGATCGGTAAACTCGTGGCTGCCGGGGTGAATTGGCCCGCCATCGAAAAACGCAAAATCGAAACCCTGCCGCTGGCCGGAAAAACATTTGTCATCACCGGTACGCTCGAATCCATGTCACGCGATGAAGCCAAGGCACGCTTGCAGGCGTTGGGCGCAAAAGTCAGCGGCAGCGTGTCGCAGAAAACCGATTATGTGGTGGCCGGCGCCGATCCGGGGTCAAAGCACGACAAGGCGCTGGAGCTGGGAATTACGATACTGGATGAGGCGGCGTTGCAAAAACTGCTTGCGGGTTGATGCATCACGGGTGATGCCGGGTAGCTGCGCAACCCAGCCTACTGATTGCGGGTTGAATGCGTAGGTCAGGTTGCCGCGCAGCGGCTACCTGACTGTAAACGGGTGTTTTCTCCCTCTTGTGCAGCGGAGGGGTGTCAAAACAAGACTATTTAATCTCCACCTTGGCCTTGTTACGCAGGTTCTTGATGTAGGCTTCAATCGCCGCGTTGCGCGCACTCATGCGGATTTGTTCTTTCACATCTTCAAACGCGGGTGGTGTGACTTTGCGCGTGTCTTGCAATTGGATAACGTGCCAGCCGTACTGGGTTTGCACCGGCGTTTTGGTGTACTCGTCTTTTTTGAGTTTCATGGCGGCGTCTGAAAACGGTTTGATCATGTCTTCGGGTTGAAACCATTCGAGTTCGCCGCCGTCGGCCGCGCCGGTGGAGTGTTCATTGGCCAGCTTGACGAAGTCGCCGCCTTTGTCCAGTTCTGCGATCACGGCTTTGGCCTTGTCTTCGCTGTCGAGCAAAACCTGCCGGGTTTTGTATTCCAGTCCGGGTAAATCCTTGATGAACTTGTCATAGCCCTCTTTGAGTTTGGCTTCCGACAATTCGCCGTGCGCATTCAGTTCGTTGCGTACGGCCATGCTGGCGAGAATGTTGGCGCGCGCGCTTTCCAGTTCGGAAGTGGTGTCGGCTTTTTTATCGAGCTTTTTTTCCAGGGCGGCGCGGTACAGCAACTCGCGGTTGACCAGCTCATCGACGATTTTGGTCTTGCGCTCGGGCGGGAGTTTACCCAGGTCGTCGATGCCGCGCTGGCGTGCATAAACCTCCAGCGTCTGTTGCGTAATATGAGTGCCATTCACGGTGGCCAGCACTTCAGCCGGTGCGGCGCTGGAAATGCCGGTGGTGCCGCATGCCGCCAGACTTAAGCCAATAACGGTGTGTCGCAAGTTCATGGGGTGTCCTTCTTGGAGGGTTGAAAAGGGTAAGGGTTAAATTTCAGTGGGTGTATACGCCTGGATGCTGAGTGCATGGATCGCTTGTTTCAACTCTTCGCCCAGCGCGGTGTATATCATGCGATGGCGTTGGATCGGTGTCTGGCCCACGAATGCCTCGGCGACGATCATGACATTAAAATGCCCGCCGCCGCCGCGCGCGCCTTCGTGTCCCGCGTGCTTGTGGCTGTCGTCAACGATGTCGAGGCGCAGCGGTGCAAACGCGTCGTTAAGTTTAGTGCGGATTTGTGCGACGCGTGGTTCGTTCATGTCGTTCATGGCAAGGTTTTTTTAAAGGGTTTGACCGTGACCTGGCGATAGACCCCGGCCGCCACATAGGGATCGGCATCGGCCCAACGTTGCGCGTCGGCCAGGCCGGGAAATGCCACGATCATCAGTGAACCGCTGAAACCTGCAGGTCCAGGATCGGCGCTGTCGATGGCGGGGAAGGGGCCGGCCAGTAAC
>JANOOV010000101.1:0-2311 GCA_031421535.1 Gammaproteobacteria bacterium | reverse complement strand
CGTAAACGCGATGGTGTAGTTTCCCGGCGCGACATTGGTAAAGCTGTAACTGAAGCCGCAGGCATTTTCGTCTTGAGCTACTGTCACGGAGGCCACCGGGTCGCCACTATCGCCGTCATAGTCATCCGGCGTGACCGTGCCCGCGTAAAGGTAAATTTTGTTCACGCCGGTGCGGTTGATGCGGCTGCTGTCCACACCGCCAGTGATCGTCCCAGGCGCCGCCGGGACTACGGTGATGGTGAAGCTCTGAGTGGTGCTACCCCCGGCGCCGCTGCACGACAAGGTGTAGGTCACGTTGCTCGTCAGCCCCGCTAGCGCCACATTGCCTGACGTCGCCTTGTCTCCGCCCCAGTTTCCGCCGCCGGTACACACGGTTGCATCAGTCACCGACCAGGTCAGTGTTGATGAGCCGTTGTACGGCACGATTGACGGGTTCGCGCTGAGCGTCACCGTCGGGGATGGCGTGGTCGGAGCTGGCGGCACCTGGTCGGCAGGCGGTTGTTCGTCGCCTCCCGAGGCGTCGGTTTTTGTCGCCTGCCCGTCGTGCATGCACGCGCTCAGTAATACGCTGAACGCGAAACTGCACAGTATGGTTTTCAGTAAAGCTGTCATTTCATGTATCCGTTACGTGCTAGGTTTCGACTCGTCTTGACACGGGTTCGACGTGCGCCCGCCCATAATAAGAGCAACCCACCCACCAGCAACACATCGAGTGCACCACCGCCGACTTTCTTGGTTCCGACGGCGGCGCTGCCGCCCGAATCATCCACCGATACTGTGAGAGTTTGTATGCCGCTTCCGGCGGGCCCTTCACACTTCAGGCTTAGATCGACGGATTCGGTCAGCGGTCCCACAACTTTGTTCCCTGCTGTTAATTGCGTACCGTCCCAGGTCTCAGATCCATTCATGGTTGATGCCGACGCGGTACAGGTGTCGGCGTCGGCCGACGACCAGGATAAAGTCACCGCATTGTTTACAGGCACCGTCAGCGTCCTTTCGCCCGTGCTTGAACCGCTCGTAGCGGAAGTCGCATTCAAAGTGACTTTGGGTACGCCGGGTACGGCGACGGTCAACACCGCTTGCTGCGGGGCGCTAATACCGCCGGGCCCACTGCAGCGTACAGAGTAGGTCGCCGTACCAGTCTTCTTCAGGCCACTCAATGTCATGCTGCCCGTAACGGCCTGATCACCACTCCACCCGTCTCCGTCTAAAGCAACACACTGGGTCGCGCCGGTGCTCGACCAGCTCAGAACGGTCGATCCATTGTAGCTAACAAGCGACGGACTCAAGCTGATCGTCACGGTGGGCACCGGGATAATCGATACCGTAACCGACTGCGTTGCAGTCTTGCTGGCGGAGTCGCTGCACGTGAGCACAAAGGTGTTTGATGTCGCGGTAACACCGGTGAGTGGTTCGCTACCCGTAGTCAATTTTGTTCCGCTCCAAGCGCCCGCTGAGGCAAAGCATGATGTAGCGTTGCTACTGCTCCATTTTAAGGTCGTGCTGCCGCCGCTTGCTACACTGGGTGGGTCGGCACTGATGGTCACGGTCGGAGCGGGTGTCACAGGCGCCGCCACCTTGATGGTTACTGCTTGGGTGGCACTCGTGCCACCGGCCCCGGTGCAAAAGATGTTGTATGTCGTGTCCGATTGCAACGCGCCCGTGCCCTGTGATCCCGAGAGAGTCTTGGATCCAGGCCAGCCACCTACTCCGCCACCCGCTCCGCCTGCGGTGCAGGACGTCGCGTTAGTGCTGGCCCACTCCAGTGTCACTGCACCATTGTAGGCAACGGATGCCGATGGTTTGGCGCTCAGTGTCACTGTGGGCAGCAGCGGCGCCGCTACAGTAATGGTGACGGATTGAGGCGTGCTGCTGCCGTTGGCGTTGGCGCAGGTCAATGTATAGGTGCCGGTGGTTGTCAAATTGGCCAGTGTTTGGCTCGCGGTAGCGGCGATTGATTTGCTGCCGCTCCACACGCCCCCTGCCGTGGCTCCGCTGGCGGTGCAGGACGTCGCGTTGACGCTGGTCCAATTCAGTGTGCTGCTTCCGTTGTAGGCCACCAACGGGTTACTGGCGTTCAAGGTCACGATAGGAACCAGCACCACCGCCGCTGCGCCTCTTGGCACAATCGCCCAAACAGGTGTTCCGGTGTAATTCGGTGTACCCATCGTCAAGAACTTGCTCCATAGCCCTTGCGTGGCGGCACCGGCGTCCACCGCCATCGCCAGCGCGGCTTGCAAGTTGGAATAATAGGCGTCCGGCGTAGTCGGGTACGCACCCGCTTGCATCAGCCCGCCGGTGGGACAGGGGC
>JANOOV010000100.1:0-2162 GCA_031421535.1 Gammaproteobacteria bacterium | reverse complement strand
ACCGACGCACCGTTCAAGATGCTCAACACCGTTGCGATCCTCGCCGACGTGCAGAACACGCCGGTCGATGCGGCAAGAATTTCCAGGTTCATGCTCGGCGCTGCCGTGATCGCGCCCAGCGGTGCGCTGGAACTGGACGTGGCGGTGCAAAATGTCGGAACCCGACCCGCGAAACCAACCACACTCAAACTCAAAGTCGCGCGCGGGGACCAGGAGTTGTGGATCGTGCTCGGCAAACTCCCCGCGATCCCGCGCGGCGGCGTAATTACTAAGCACTACTCTGTTCCGGCGAAGCAATTGTTGGCGGGCGAAGTATTTCCCACCGACACGGTCACCGGGTTGCGCATTACGCCGGTGATCGGCGACACCCCCGGCGCGGACGCAGCAGACGCGCGGCAGGTGTTCATCACCCACAAGACGGTTGAAGCCGTGCGGGTGCGCGCGCTGTGGGTGACGCCCCTCGACTTCACCGACGCGAGCGTGAGCCGCACGCTTTACGCTTATGTCGAGAACCGCGGCAACACGCCGCTCAATGGTTTGTCGGCGCGCGCCTTTTCCATCCCGGCGCTGCACGAAGGCGTGCCGAAGTCCCCGCGCACACCAGTTGGAACTCAACAGGTCATCGCACCGCTGGCCGTCGGTGAGTCGCGCCTCGTCGCGATACCGATCCCCGATTTCGTGCCGCCGCCGCAGCACGTGACCTTCGCACTTGAAGTCCTGCGCGGCGACCAAATCGCCAAGCTTCACCTGCAAGGCTATCGTTACGGCGACGCGCGCGGCTTCGCCACACCGCAATATGCGCAGGACGTGCATCGCAACATTGTGGATCAGGCGATCCGGTTGTTGGAGAAGCAGGGCATTTACATCCCCGACTTACAGAACTCGCTTTATCGCGGAAATCCTTCGGCAAAAAACCAATGGCCGGAAATTACGGGGCTGCCAACAGCGGAAATTAAAGCGACCGGCTACTGGACCGACGACATTCTGAATATCTTCTCCAGCGATTTCGGCGGGCTCGGCTACACGCTGATCGATGGCTCGCACGATGCCGACGGGGTTGACATCGCCTTTGGCTATTCGTTTGAAGACAACTTTGACAGCCATTTCTGGATCGTTGATCGCTACGACGACGACGGTTTGAACTCCAACGGCAGCAACCACCACAGCGCACTCACGAAATTGCGCGCGCTCCTCTACGGCGGCGGGCAGCTCGACTATGGCGCAATCAATCACTACAAGGCCGGTTACAAGAAAGCCGCGTGGTGGTTTCTCGGTCACGCCGCGCATTTAGTTGGCGATATCTCCGTACCCAGCCACGTCAACAACGAAAACATGCATGGCGTGTACGGCGCGGCCTATCACGGTTGGATGGACAAGGGAAACTACAGCAAATGGAGCTACCTTGACGCAGAGCAAAAAGGCGGCTTCATCAACGTGTACAAAGAGCCGACCGAAGGCGATCCGCTGCGATTCCTGGCGTACACCACGGCGCAAGTAGGTAATTCATTTCCGTGGGCATCCACGCAGACGGCAACTCAAGAAGGGCACAGCGGCAACCGCACCGCAGGCGGCGACGTTCCGCACTATGACAATTACATGAACACCATTTTCGCACCCATGCCATCGCACCCGCTCGCACGATGGCATGTGAACAAAGATGAGGTTTGGGACCACTTCTGGGGCGAATGCCAACTCGTCGATTGGGTCGGCCCGAACGAAGGTCGCCGCGACTGCGAAGATCACAACGGCCACATCGACTACGACAACTCAGATAACGCCGGCAACGACTCCGACGGCGACATGACCCGCATCGCCCAAACCAACTACCCGTACGCGATCCGCGCGACGGCGGGATTGATTTACTGGTTCGCGGTGGAAACGGGGCAGATTGCGCGGGTGGAGGTGAGGAATGCGTTACCAGCGATTCTTGATTTACTGCTGAATTAAACGAACTCCCATTCATACTAACTTCGTCGGAGGCTTTAACGATGAGATTTTCAAAAATGAATTTTTCTATTAACGTAGTGGCTGTCGTTGCCCTTTTTAACGTATCAGCTGTTAGCGCTTCATCAGACGTTGGAAAAATTTCTAGCTCAGTTGGAAACGGCGAAGATAAGAGTACTTTTTTGGTAGGGGACGCTATCGATTTCAAATTGAAATAC
>JANOOV010000099.1:0-15768 GCA_031421535.1 Gammaproteobacteria bacterium | reverse complement strand
GCGTGCTGGATTTATGCACCGGCAGCGGCTGCATCGCCATCGCCTGCGCACTGGAATTTCCCCAGGCCCAGGTAGACGGAGTTGACATTTCTCCCGACGCATTGGCGGTGGCGCATATCAACGTCGCCAAACATGGCGTCGCGGAGCGCGTACATCTGCATCAATCCGATTTGTTCAATACCCTGACCAAAGCGCGCTACGACGTGATCGTCAGCAACCCGCCCTACGTCACCAGCGCCGAGATGGCCGCGTTGCCGCCCGAATATCATCAAGAACCGGCACTGGGTCTGGAAGCCGGGAAGGACGGCTTGCAATTCGCACTGCGCATCCTGCGCGACGCGCCCGGTTTTCTCACGCCGCACGGCATCCTCATCGTCGAAGTTGGCGACAGTGAAACCGCGCTGGTCGAACGCTTTCCAAAAGTACCCTTCACCTGGATCGAATTCGAACGCGGCGGCGGCGGAGTGTTCATGCTGACCGCAGCGCAGCTCAAGAAATATGCGAAGGAATTTGTTGCGAAGAAAGCCCGGAAATAAGCGACCGGTTTGCGATACGCAGCAGGTGTTGAATGGATACCTATTGAATACCTGATGAGCATCCTATAAAGTGCAGAGATTCACCAATCTGCACGAGCGAGACCCCCATGGCGAAAGAAGTTCAAATGTCGATCAAGATGGAACCCGAACTGCGTGACCAGTTCATGGCTGTAGCCGCAGGCCGTCATCGCCCCGCTGCGCAAATCATCCGTGACCTGATGCGCCTTTACATCGAAGGCAGTGAAACGCCCAACGCGCTGACCGCCGAGACGATTCGCAAGAGCGATAAAGGCGAAGACGTGTTTCACGCTTCCAGCGCGGCAGACCTGTTCAAAAAGCTGGGCATCTGATTGCGTTCGGCAAGCTATACCGGTCAGTTCAAACGCGACGTAAAGCGGGCTGAGAAGCGCGGCAAGAACATGGCTAAACTGCGCCGCGTTATCGGCCTGTTACTGGCCGACCATCCTCTACCGCGCGAGCTAAGTGACCATCCGCTGAAAGGCAAATGGAAGCCAAGGCGCGATCTGCATATCGAACCCGACTGGTTGTTGATTTACCGCATTGACGGTGACGCCGTGTGCTTCGAGCGCACCGGTACGCACTCCGATCTATTCGGTCAGTAGGCTGCCGCGTGTTTCGCCACAGCTAAAAGCTCCGGCATGTACTACCGAATTGTAAGCTGGGTTGATAAACCCAGCATTCGTGCGATCATCACGGTCATCGCTGGGTTTATCGACTCAGCCCGCGCTAAAGTCAACAAGCAGGATCGAGACTATGTCCGACGGCGATAATGAGCAGCCAATCACAGGGGTTGTACAACTCATCGGCGAAGTGATGAAAGCCGCTGGTAACGATGGGAACGTGAAGGCTGCAGGAACAGAACTCGGGAAGTCTGCACTCACAGTAACCAAAGCGTTAAACAATTGCCTACTCCCTATCGCAGCCGTCAACTTCGGATTCGAGAAAGCGAAGATTTACTTTGAGAGATTATTTCCGCAGGAACTCGCGGAGAAAACAGCAAGCATCCCTGAGGATCAACTAGTAGAACCCAAAGCCTATATCGCTGCGCCGGTGCTTCAGGGCCTAGCATTCTCACATGGGGAGAGCAGCCTCAAGGAGATGTACTTGTCTTTGTTGAGCCGTGCTATGGACAAGCGTCATGAATCATCAGCCCATCCCGCATTCGTTGAGATAATTCGACAGCTCTCGCCAGCTGAGACATCAACACTGAGTAGTGTTCTTCGTACAGCGGGGGGTTCTTCCCATCGTTGAGTTGCGCCTCCATACCTCCATTGGCGATAAACCTACTTGGACCAAGCTTGCCACTCATCTGATAGACCATGTGGACGACGCCACCCACGAAACCGCGTACAAACCGGAAAGCCATGCTTGGGTGCATAACTGGGTTCGTCTTGGGCTGGTACAAGTGACCTACGACGAAGTAGTGGCTGGGACTAGCCATTACGACTGGGTCGAAGGTAATCCACTGTACGTCCGTCTTAAATCATCAAACATAGAAACGTCGACGCAACAAATTAGATCCAAACACGGGGCATTTAGCAGGACCGAGTTCGGTATACAGTTTGCGAGGGTTGTCGGCATCCTCCCGGATTAATTCCCGACTGAGACAATAGTTCGCTTTCTGCAGGACAGATACGATGACCGATCAACAAGAAGAATTTTGCGCAACCGGTGCAGCGCCTTATCCGGTGATTCTCGGTCGTTTGATCCGCGTGATGATCGACGGCGTGGCGCTTGATCTCACGTCGGCGCAGACGTTCGCCACCGCATTGGCGCAGCGCGCGGCAAGCGCAGCGATGCTCATCGCTTAGTACGAGCGGCACTCGGGCGAGGGCGAGTCCGTCACGTAACGAGACAAATCCATTATTTGTTCTCTGCAAGGGAAACACCACGTTTCGGAAACGCACGCAGTAGTTTGCTGTCCATGGTTACGAGCTTGGTGTTGAGCTGTATTGCCAGCGCTACAAACTCGCAGTCGTAGGCGGAGCAATCGCTGTCCTTCACCAGCTTGAGCACGGCGTGCGAGTCAACTTCAAACTCTGACCCCTCAAGTAGGCTTTCCGCCTCTTGCTGCACGCCGTACGCCTGGTCGAGGGTCAGGGTCTTCCGCCGGATGTAGCCTGCCAAAATGTTGCGCAGCTCACTGCGCCACAAAATGGGAGCGACCCACTCGGGATCGCGCTCCAGCAGCGCCTCCGCAGCAGCGGTGTGTTCGCCCGGCAAGTACAAATACGCAATCACGTTCGTGTCCACGACTATCATGAGCGGCTTTGGCGTTTCATTGTGTCGATGTCGCGCGCACGGAACTTGCCCTTCGGTAATGCGCCGCGCAGCGTGCGCGCACGTGCCAAGCGCTCGTCGGGTGTCAGCTTGGCCGGTAACAGGACCGCCTCAAGGCACACAATTGCCTCGCTGTTCAGGCTGCGACGATGCGCTGCTGCAGAAAGCTTCAAGCGTTCGTATACCGTGTCGGGAATGTTTTTTAGGGTCAGCGTCGTGGGCATAATGTTCTCCAACCGATATGGAACCATTATGGTGTCGTGCAGCGACAGGGTCAATGATGCAGCGCGCACAAACAATGTGCGCAGATTATCGGCAACGTAACTTCAAGGAACCCTGGCAAGGGCGAGTTGCGGTTGTTCAGGCCGGTCGTTTGTCACGCTTGCAAGTGTCGGCGAGCCGTTGGTTTCGTGCGTATAATCAAGCCGCTAAAAAACTTCACGGGTGTCGTTGTCAATCAATCCTGATTTAAATTATCGGAGCAGTGAATATGGCGTTTATCGGCGAAAGTGATTATGCGCACGGCGGCAGCGATGCGATGGGTGTGCTGCTGGTGAATCTGGGCACACCTGACGCGCCCACGGCGGCGGCGGTGCGGCGTTATCTCGCCGAGTTTTTGTGGGATCCGCGCGTGGTGGAAATTCCGCGCCCGTTGTGGTGGCTGATTTTGCACGGTGTGATTCTGCGCACGCGCCCGGCGCGCAGCGCGAAACTGTATGAGCAGGTGTGGCAAAAAGACGGCTCGCCGTTACTCGCGATTGGCCAACGTCAAACCCAGGCGCTGCGCGAGCTGTTGCAGCAGCGCGTCAAGGGGCCGGTGCAGGTCGAGCTGGCGATGCGTTACGGCAATCCGTCGATTGCGGCCGGGCTTGCAAAATTACGCGCCGCGCATGTGCGTCGTTTGCTGGTGTTGCCCCTGTATCCGCAATACTCGGCAACCACCACGGCATCAACCTTCGATGCCGTGGTGCGCGTACTCAAGACCTGGCGCCGGATACCCGAGTTGCGCTGCATCAACCAGTATCACGACGACCCGGCCTATGTGCAGGCCCTGGCCAATTCCATTCGTGAAGCGTGGGCGCAACATGGCGTGCCGGAAAAATTACTATTTTCGTTTCACGGCATTCCCAAGCGTAACTTGCTGCTGGGCGATCCCTACCACTGCCAATGTCAAAAGACGGCACGTCGGGTGGCCGAGCAACTCAGTCTGACACCGGAACAGTGGCAAATTACCTTTCAGTCGCGCTTCGGCCGCGCCGAGTGGCTCAAGCCTTACACGCTGCAAACGCTGGCAGAACTGGCACGCAAAGGTGTGAAGCATGTGCACGTGGTGTGTCCGGGATTTTCCGCCGATTGCCTGGAGACATTGCAAGAAATTGACGGCGAAAATCGCCACGCGTTCATGAAAGCGGGCGGCGAAGTCTTCCATTACATTCCCGCGCTCAATGAACGTGCCGATCATCTGCACCTGCTTGCGTCGCTGGTGATGCGCCACACCTACGGCTGGACGGAAACCGATCCGTTATGGAACAGCACCGATCAACACACGCAGCAGGCAAAAAGTCACGCCTGTGCACTCGCGGCCGGTGCGGCAAAGTAAATCGCCGGTTATTTCAACAGCGGATGGTCTTTCGGCAGCTGCTTTGAATACCAGATGGCAAGCTTGTGGCGCATGGACTGTTGCGAGACCTGATCTTCGGGCAAGGCTTGAATGATTTTGTCGTGGACCAGCAGCCGGTAGATGTAGAGGATTTTTTCGCTGGCCGCATCGGTGGGCTCAAACTCGACGGCGCCGCGCTCCTCGCCATATTTCACACCGGCGAGAATCGCTGCTTTAATCAATTCTGCTTCGTGTTTTAACTTTTTCATAAATGCATGCCCGTCCCGGTTGGGTGTTGCGATGAACCACGTGGAAAGCGTAGCTTCTCCCGACGTGTTTTACAAAGTAGCGTCCGTCCCTACGCCCGTCGTTTGCGGTAACATGCGCGCACCTCCAACGACTGATCAGAGCCGCCATGCAAACCATCACGTTCCAGCTTAACGCCGAATATATCGACCTGTGCAACCTGCTCAAACTTTCCGGCCTGGCCGCAAGCGGCGGCCAGGGCAAGTTATTGGTCGCCGCCGGTCAGGTGCAGGTCGATGGCCAGCCCGAGAGCCGCAAGACCGCGAAAATTCGCGCGGGGCAAGTGGTGCAGTGTCTTGACACCAGAATCGAAGTGCTGGGCAAATAGCCGTGGCGCTGAAGGCCACGGTGTTCAAGGTCGATTTTCAGATCGCAGATATGGACCGCAATTACTACCAAACGCATGCGCTCACCGTCGCGCGACATGCTTCTGAAACCGACGAACGCATGATGGTGCGCCTGCTGGCGTTTGCGCTGTACGCCAGCGACGCGCTCGCCTTCGGCAAAGGCATTGCGGCCGACGACGAACCCACGTTGTGGGAAAAAGACCTGACCGGCGCCATTGAACGCTGGATTGAAGTTGGCCAGCCCGACGAACGCGAAATCCGCAAAGCCAGCGGACGCGCCAGGCGCGTAGTGATCATCACCTATGGCCGTTCCGCCGAACCGTGGTGGGAACAGCATCGCGACAAATTGCAACGCATCGACAACCTGACCGTGCTGCGCCTGCCGACGACTACGACCCAGGCGCTCGCGGCACTCGCCAACCGCAACATGCAATTGCAATGCACCATTCAGGAACGCTTGGTGTGGATCACGGCCGAAGCGGGCGCGGTGCAGGTTGAGCCGGAAGTTTTAATGGGCGCGGTAGGTGACATTTAACCCAATGGCCATGTTTTTAAATCAGCAGGATTGTCATTGACTTATGAAACATTCCGTTCGGTATTTAAATCAACGGCTGCTGACCCTCGTCGAACATTTTGGCTTGCTGGCAATTGCAATCGCCACGGTCATCGCCATGGTGAGCGAAATTTCCCATATGTGGGAGTTACAGCGCGTCACCTTGACGGATTTGCTGCTGCTGTTTCTGTACCTGGAAGTGTTAGCGATGGTGAGGCTCTACTACGGCACCGGTAAACTGCCGATCCGCTTCCCGCTGTATATCGGTATGGTCGCGTTGGCGCGCTATCTGATTCTGGATATGAAAGAGATGGACGGGCTGCGCATCATCGCGGTGACCGGCGCGGTGTTACTGCTCGCCATCGCGGTATTGGCGGTTCGCTATGGTGACGCCCGCTATCCCTATCCGGACAGCAACGAAGGTGAGTTACCTGCGCGGGATGCTGAAAACAAATAGCGGTTGGCGCAAACAGACTGCAACGATACATTATCGAAGACCTTTGGCACGGCCGGTTTCATAAGAGCCTGTTCACGATCTCCCTGGAGGGCGCATTGCGGCGTTAAAATCGAAATTACGACGGCAGGGATGCCGGAGGTAGGGCAACGCAGGAGCAGTTGCCGGAAATACTCACATACTCCGTGTATGCTCCGTTTTTAATTTCGATTTTGCCTTGCACTGCATCCCTCCAGGGAGATCGTGAACAGGCTCTAAGATCAATTGCCTACGGCTTGCGCGCGTAATACGCCGCCAGCGCATCGATTTCCAGATCGCTCAGCACGTCCGACATCGCATGCATCATGCGGTTGTCGCGCGTACCGTTTTTATAACTGTGCAATGCCTGGATCAAATACCCCTCCACCTGCCCGTTCAAGCGTGGCTTGATGGTCTCGGTGCCATTGCTGTTTGCGCCATGGCAGCGGTCGCATTTTTCAGCCAGAATTTCCGGCGCTTCAGGTAAACGGATCGTGGGCTTGACCGGTGTCTGCGCGGCGAAATACGCCCCGATGTCGTGCAAGTCCTGATCCTTCAAATTCTTCACTGCGGTTTGCATGTCCGCGTGCGCACGTGCGCCGCTCGCGTAGCTTTTGACCGCCGTCGCAAAATAGGCCGGGTCTTGTCCGGCCAACGTCGGTGTAGTCGGCGAGGTGCTGTTGCCATTGTCGCCGTGGCAGCTCGTGCAGGCGGCGGCAAATTTTTCGCCGACGGCGACATCACTCTTGGTGGGGGCGTAATTTCCGGCAGGTTCCTGGGTTGCGTAGTACAGCGCCAGTTTGGCGCTGTCTGCGTCGCTGAGATTGAGCACGAAATTTTTCATGGCCGTGTGCTTGCGCCCACCGTCGCGATAAGCCTTGATTGCAATCGCGAGGTAATCGCTGTGCAAGCGACTCAAGCTGGGAATGCCCGGCGTAGTGCTGTTGCCGTGCTCGCCGTGGCAACCGGCGCAGTTGCGCGCCAGACGCGCGCCGTCGCCGACCGGGTCAAATTTGCCCGCCGCTGCGGCGACGGGCGCATGCGGTTCCTGACTGGCAAAATAAGCGGCGAGATCGCGCAGGTCTTTGGGTTGCAGGGTCGCCAGTGCCGCGCGCATCGCACCGTTTTTGCGCTGCCCACCGTGATACGCGAGCAAGACTTTTTCAAGATAAGGGCCGTTTTGTCCGGCGAGGTTGGGTATCGCCGGGTTAATGCTGTTGCCGTCCACGCCGTGACATCCGATGCAGGTGTCTGATTTTGACTTTCCGGCGTCGCTGTTCCCTTTGGACAGAAAGCGCGTTTTGCCGCGCGGCTGGCTGGCGTAATAGACCGCCATGGTTTTGATTTCCTGCGGGTCCAGCGATTCCCTGAACACACTCATGATCGGATCGGTGCGTTCGCCGGTGAAATACGCGTTCAATGCCTTGATGAAATACTCCGGCTGCAAACCGGCAAGACTTGGCACCCCGGCGCGGGTGCTATTACCGTCGGCACCGTGGCAGGAGTCGCAGTGTCGCGACGACGACTGCCCCACGGCTACGGTAGTTTTGTCGAAACGGCGGACCTTGGGTGCGGGCGGCGGTGCGGCGCCTTTCCACGACGCGCTCAATTGCGCGTAATAGGCCGCGATATTGACAATATCGCGCTCACTCAGTGCTTGCGCCGCCGCTTTCATCGCGTCGTGTTTGCGCGTGCCGTTGGCGTACGTGTGCAATGCGCCGACGAGGTATTGCGCTTGTTGTCCGGCGAGAAAGGGCGCGTCGGGTTTGCCGGAGGCGCCGTCGCTGCCGTGGCACTCCATACATTTCGCCGCCAGCGCCTGGCCTGCCGCAAGGTCGGCAACCGGTGCCGCAGGCGCGGCCTGCTCTACAGTTTGCGGTGGCGGCGTTTCATTCTGGCACGCGCTCAAAGCCGCAAGGGCGAACACCATCGCCAGGGTAAGTTTCATCGGCGCACCTCTTGGTCGGGGCGCTCATTGTAAGCGCATCGCGATGCGCACTCCACTGTGTGGTTATCCAGGATTACAATGCGCGGATCGGTGCTATTCTTGCCCGGTATGCAGCAACTGAAAAAACATTCAACACATCTCGGGGAGAGGGTCATGACACTATCAAAGTGGATTGTAGCGATGCATCTGGTGGCGGTTACCGCAGCGTATGGTACGGTCGCCAACGCGGCGGCATCCAAAGGCGCGTGCGCTGAGGATATTAAAAAATTGTGTGCCGACGCCAAGCCGGGCGCGGCGAGCGTCGCCGCGTGTTTGAAACAGCATGAGGCAGAACTTTCGGCAGGCTGCAAAACACACCGCGACAACGTCAACAAAAAAGCTCGAGCCTTTAATGCCGCCTGTGGCGGAGATGCGAAGCAACACTGCCCCGAAAAAAAACTGGGAAAGGGATTGATGACGTGCCTGCGTGGCAAAGAGGCGGAATTATCCCAGCGCTGTAAAGACCTGCTTCCAAAGCGGAAACCGACAGCAAGCCATGCCGTTACTACAGGCGCAAAATAAAAAATACCGCGACGGTTTTCGCGTGGGTTAACATGCCGCGCCATGCGCGTCGCCGATTTCGATTACACCTTACCGCCTGAGCTGATCGCCCAGTATCCGCTGGCGCAGCGCAGCGCCAGCCGGTTGCTGGCGCTGGATGCGGCAGGCGGTGCAATCGCCGACCGCCAGTTTGTCGAATTGCCCGCACTGTTGCGCGCCGGTGATCTGCTGGTGTTCAACGACACCCGCGTGATCCCGGCGCGCGTGTTCGGTCGCAAAGCCAGCGCGGCGCGAATGACCAGCGGCGGCAAAGTGGAATTGCTGGTGGAACGCGTGCTGGACGCACAGCGCGTACTCGCGCACGTGCGCGCCAGCATCGCACCCAAACCCGGCAGCGAATTAGTGCTCGACGGCGACGTGCGTGCGCAGGTGCTGGCGCGGCACGAGGCGTTGTTCGAGCTGCGCTTCGACGATCCACGGCCAGTGGTTGATATTTTACAGACCATCGGCCACATCCCACTGCCGCCGTATATTCAACGCACCGACCAACCGGCCGACCACGAGCGTTATCAAACCGTATTTGCACGCCGTGACGGCGCGGTGGCCGCGCCGACCGCCGGGCTGCATTTTGATCACGCCCTGCTGGAAAAACTCACGGCGCAGGGCGTGGAATTCGCGTACCTCACGCTGCACGTGGGCGCCGGTACATTTCAACCGGTGCGTGTCGAAGAACTTAAAGATCACCGCATGCACGCGGAGTTTGTCGATGTCTCCGCGCAGGTGTGCGCCCAGGTTGCGAACGCGCGCGCACGCGGCGGACGCGTGATTGCGGTGGGCACCACCGCCGTGCGCAGCCTGGAAAGCGCCGCGCACGACGGAACGCTCGCGCCGTTCTGCGGCGACACGCGCCTGTTCATCACCCCGGGTTACGAATTCAAGGCCGTTGACGCACTCATCACCAACTTTCACTTGCCGCGTTCCACGTTACTGATGCTGGTGTGTGCATTCGCCGGTTATAAAAATGTTATGCACGCGTACCGGCACGCGGTGGAGCGGAAATACCGGTTTTTTAGTTACGGGGATGCCATGTGGATAACGCCGCATCACGTATACAGTGGCGCTGGATGACATCCGCGAGCGGGTACGCGAGCTGCGCTATTCCCGGCAGCACTTGTTCAAGCTGTTGCCGCAGAAATCGTTTGACAGAATTTCCATTGCCCACGCACACTCCGATGCCATGAACTGCAAACATTTTATTCCCGCCGTCCGCAACATTCGTCGCCTGCCGCGTTGGGCAGCGCGTGTGCGCCTGCGGGAAAACGAGATGATTACAGTGTAACGACACCACCATCTTCCGGATTCCCAAAGGCCACAGAGCGAAAACCCTGTGGCCTTTTTGTTTGTGGGCGTCCGGCAGACTAAAACACGGTAAAGATTTGTCGCAGGAGTCACAAATGTCTGTACCCGCTGCCTATATCGGTGTCATTTTGATCTGGTCCACCACACCGCTGGCGATTCAATGGAGCAGCCTCGGTGCCGGTTATGCATTTGCATCGTTCAGCCGCATGTTGCTGGGCGTCGTGTTGTGTCTGGCGCTGATGCGCTGGTGGCGTTTGCCGCTGCCGTGGACACGCGCCGCGCGGCAAACTTATCTGGCGGCCGGTCTGGGAATTTACGGCACCATCATCAGCAGCTACTGGGCCTCGCAGTTCGTCCCCTCGGGCTGGATTTCGGTGATCTACGGATTGATGCCCTTGTTCACTGGCGTGCTGGCGTATTTTTGGTTGCACGAACGCAGCCTGAGTGTCGCAAAAATCAGCGGACTGCTGCTGGGTCTGGTTGGATTGACGGTGATGTTTGCCTCTGGGTTCCATCTCAGCGTGCAGGTTGCGATAGGCATCGCCGTGTTGCTGGTGGGCGTCTTAATTCAGGCGGCGAGTATGGTGGCGATCAAACGCATCGCTGCGCCGATGTCCCCGCTGGCGATGACGACCGGCGCCTTGATACTCGCCTTGCCGCTGTTTTTTTTCACCTGGCTGTGGGTGGAGGGAACACTGCCGCAACACATTGGCGCACGCGCCGCATGGTCGATTGTTTATCTCGGCGCGTTTGGTTCGGTGCTGGGTTTTGTGTTGTACTTCTACGTACTTCAGCATATGACGGCGGGCAGCGCGGCGCTCATCACCTTGATCACGCCGGTGTTTGCCTTGCTGCTGGGCAAGACGCTCAACGGCGAACCACTGACCGTGCAACTATTGCTGGGCACGGCGGCCATCCTCGGCGGGCTGGGCCTGCACCAGTGGGGCGATGGTGCGATACAGCGCATCCAGGCGCAACTCAAAAGAGTTGCGGAACCGTGAGAATGGATTCATGTGTATTGCGGCCTGTTTGGCAACAGTAGCGCAACGTTGGAGCTATAGTTCAACGCGATGTAGAAAGCAAAATCAGCAAGCAGTTTCCACATACGAAGGAGAGTTTTCAATGATACGAGCACATGAATTTGTAATGGCAGTGGTCGGCGTGATGTTGGCGGGGGCGTTAACGTCTCCTGCTGTCGTTGCGGATTCCGAAGAAAATGACAAGCTCGTCTACCTTGAGCAAGGCTGGACGGATGCGGAACGTAATCAATTTTACTTTACTCCGCAGGGCTCCTATCTGATTCCCTATGCCTGGTTCCTGGCGCTCGAACAGCCGCATAACACCAAATCGTTTAACAGCGCCAAGCATATCGCGCGGATCGGCTATCTCATCGATGATGAAGCCTATACGGCAAGCAACCCCGACGGGTTGCCGATTGGCTTTGCCAAAGAGCCGGTGGCGAATGGCGAGCCGTGGCTGGGTTACACCTGCGCCGCATGCCATACCGGCGAAGTGCGCTTTAAAGGCAAAACTATCCGTGTGGATGGTGCGCCGACACTCGCGGACTTCACCCTGTTTAACCAACGTTTGATCGACGCGTTGCAGGCAACGCTGGATCAGCCGCGCAAATTTGCACGCTTCGCGCAGCGGGTGTTGACTGATGCGAGCGACACCAACCAAGCCGCATTGCGCATACAAGTCGCCGATCAGCTTGGCGAGATGGTGAAAATTTTTCAACGCAGCACGCCGAACACTCCGTACGGAAACGGGCGCGTCGATGCCTTCGGCATCATCATGAACGAAGTTTTCGCGCGCGATCTGCATCAGCCGCTTAATGTCAAGGTTCCAAACGCTCCGGTCAGCTATCCATTTTTATGGGAAACGCCACAGTTAGATTTTGTGCAATGGAACGGCTCGGCGAATAATCCCTATGGTCGCAATGTCGGTGAAGTGTTGGGTACGTTCGGAAATGTTGCGTTGACCGGTCCTGTCGCACAGTTGGGCACCAACACCGCGCGGGCGCGCGAACTGTTCGTGCTGGAAAATCTGCTCGCCAAGTTAACCCCACCGCAATGGCCTGAAGCATTGCTCGGTAAAATCAATAGCGAAAAAGCCGCGCGCGGACGCGCGCTGTACACCGGATATCGCAACGGCGATCCGAGCTGTGAAGCCTGTCATGCGTTGCGCGATGCCGCCGGACAATACCCGTTAACGCCTGCCGCCGAAAACTTTTTTGGCGCGCGCTTTGTCGAGACCCAGATGACCCCTCTTTCGGACATCGGCACCGACCCACTGATGGCGCTGAATTTTGCAACCCGCACGGCGCTCACCGGTGATTTGGCGCCGTTGCTGCCCGCGCCGTTTACCGGCGCTTCGACGTTGCCCGCGCCGGTATTGCTGTCGATCACCGTCGGCATGGCCGCCGGCAACAGCATTGCCCGAGCGCAACCACCCTTCACAGCGGCGGAGCGAGCCGCGTTGATCGGCTACCGCGTCAAGGCTACCGGGCTTCCGCCATATGCGCCGAAAAACCTGCTGGCCTACAAGGCGCGCCCCTTAAGCGGAATCTGGGCGACTGCCCCGTATCTGCACAACGGTTCGGTGCCGAATTTGTATGAGTTGCTGCTTCCGGAGAATAAGCGCGTGGCGAAGTTCGGCGTGGACAGTCGTTACGCCTTCGACGCGCAAACCGTGGGTTATGTTGCCGATGACGAAGAGCGGGCATTCCGGTTCAACACCCGGTTACCCGGCAATTCGAACGCAGGTCATGACTACGGCACTGACCTCACGCGCGACCAGCGCTGGGATCTGATTGAATTTTTGAAAACGCTGTAACCGAGCAGGAAGGTTTAGCTAATTTCTAACCAACACAGAGGGATGATCTAAGAATGAAAGTTGCGTATATTTTCTCAACACAAGGACATACGGTTTCCTACAAGCTGGGAAAAATGATCCTCCCTCAGCTCGAAGAAAACGCCCACGGCGTTGATGTCGTGGGCATGTTCTTCTTCGAGGATAACAACTACGTGTTAGTAAAAGGTGACCCCATCGGCGAGCGCTTGGCGAAGGTCGCGAAACGGAAGGGTATTCTGCTCATGGGCTGCGACCAATGTTGCTACGAGCGACATATCGCCGAGAAGCTTGTGGAGGGCGCAACGATTGGTTGCTTCCCAAATTTATATTCGGCTTTGTCGGGTAATCCACCCGACCACGTCATTACGCTTTGAGCACAGCATGCCGCCCGCATGCGTGATGTAAACAACCGGGACGCTTCCCTTGAGTCGTTGGCAACACAAGGCGCAGCGTCCGGTTTTTTAAAGCGCAGCGGAGAAAAAATTATGCTGATCGGAGAATTGTCAAAGCGGTCGGGTTTTCCGCGTGACACGATCCGTTACTACGAAAAATTGGGGCTTTTCACCGTAGGGCGGGACCGGCGTGCTGGCAACGGGTACAAGAATTACTCGCCGGAGGTTCTTGAACGTTTGCATCAAGTCCATCGCCTTAAAGACTGCGGGTTCACGCTGCTTGAAATCAAAAGCTTGCTGGCTAATGGCAACAACGGACCCATCTGCGATGACTTACCGGCCCAACTGGTTGGGAAAATAGCCAGGATTGACGCAAAGATGGCCATGCTGTCGGAATACAAACAATCACTGCTTGAGATACAAAAATCGTGCAACGGTGCGTGCAGCACAACCCAAGGCCTGCCTGATTGCATTCCACGCGCAACCAATCGCTAGACCTTCGGACGAGAATTACAGTCCAGATTGCACACCGGCGCTTTCCTGCGAGTAGCAAGTTTGTACACAAGCAATGCAACGCCGAGCACAACGACGGAGATCGCGGCAACTTCAAAATAAACCGCAACTGCTGCAAGTGCTGCCGAACCGAAGACGAGCCCGGCGAATGGTAACGTGCAACAGGCAATGCATAAAATGCCCGTTACCCACGCAACAGACCGGCGACTTCTTGGGAGTTTCAACATAATGTTACGCTCCGTGACTGGAAGGGAGCCGGTATCTTGAGGTATGGAGTACGGTCCATGGTCAAGAGCTACGTTAGGCCGACAAAAAATTCAATAATCTGACATCGGAGGATGTGTGCATCTGACACGAAACACGCAAGAGAAATGCTTTATGGCGCGCATCCGGCGCCAGAACAAGTTGTATCAAAAAAACTTTACGCTGAAGCAATACCGCACCTGGAAAGCCGCCGAGATTGCCGCCCAGAAGTGGGTAAAAAAAATATTGCCCAGCCTGCCTGTGGCCATCGCCACAAAAGACCGGATGACCAAGCGGAACACCTCCGGAGTGGTCGGTGTACGTCTGGCCGAAAGCATCCGCAAGAAAAACGGCAAGGAGTATTGCGACTGGCGCTGGATCGCGTTTTGGCCAGACTGCCCCTACTCGGGCGGCATCGGCTGGTCGGTCAACAAATACGGTGATGAACAGGCCTTCGTTCGCGCTTGCCTGGCCAGGGCGTCGGAGTCGATTGACCGCGTGCGCATCGAACGGGAATTTTTAAGAATTCGCAGCATGAAAAAATATCAGAAAATTATCGAACAAAAACTCATTGACGTGGTGTAGCTCTCTGCATGACTCAAAAAAAACGGCAGCCATCGTACTGATGCCTGCCGTTGTGTGGTTCGCTTAATTTTCCGCGCATCGTGCCCAATTTAACAACCGCACGACAATACGAATCACTGCCCTTGAGTCCGGCACTCTTTCCAACTCTAAGTTACGCGAAGCGCCACTATTACTTCACCACTGTGGTGATCGTTGCGCTGTTGTTCGCTAAATTCTTATCCGTGGTGCCAAACATCAAGATGGACTTGCTGGTATAGGTGCCACGACTCAACGGACGTAACACCAGCGTGATGGTTGCAGATTGACCGGCGGCCAGCGTACCGATAGTGCAGGAAACACCACTGCAACTGCCGTTCGTTGTTGACGATGAAACAAAGTACAGATTTGCTGCGACCTCGTTTCTGACCGTGGTGTACGGTGCCGTACCCGGGCCGTCATTCTTCACTGTGATTGTGTAGGTAAAATTCGTGCGCGGTTTTCCCGTAGCCGGACCGACAATTTTCACGCTCATGTCGGTATAGATGATTGCTGCTTGTACCCAAACCGATGTGGTCGCGCTGTTGTTTTCCGGGTTGGCATCGGTTTCATTGGCGATGACGGTCGCGGTGTTGGCCATGCTGACTATGACTTGGGTGGGCGTGACGATGACCGTTACTGTCGCGCCTGCCCCCGGCGCAAGATTGCCGATGGCGCAATTCACCGTGGTCGTGCCGCTGCACGAACCTTGCGTCGAAACGACGGAAACATAGGTGACGCTGGCGGGTAAAATATCGGTGACTGCAATGCCCGTCGCCGGTAATGATCCGGTGTTGGCAACGCGAAGCGTGTAAACGAGCGGCTCACCTTGGCGCGCATACGTGGCGGGTGTCGACAGCATTTCAATGCTGACGTCAACTCCATCGGCAATAGGTGTCAGGCGGAACATGTCGTAAATACAATCGCCAGCGATATGGCCGGCATCACTGACGGTGCGCGCCATACAACCATAAACTCCGGTGCGCGCGACCAATGGATTCAGATCCTGGAATACACCGTTGTTCCACGCAAACGCGCTCGACCGTTCGAAGGTTGAACCGGTGGGTTGCGTGTAACCAACGATTTTTCCGGCGTTATTGATGCCATACGGGCGGATATAATTGCTATTCGGAAAGCGGCCCATATCCGTCATCACACCGTTTTGCCAAACGAAACCACGCGTACCGCCAGAACCTTTTGACGTA
>JANOOV010000098.1:0-2445 GCA_031421535.1 Gammaproteobacteria bacterium | reverse complement strand
CCATTTCGCCGACTATGCCCAAGGCAGCGCCGCTGCGGTACTTGGCGTAAATACCCAAATACGCGGTCAGCGCACGACCGACAGCTCCTTCCCGATCACCTGCACCATCACCGAAATGCAATTTGGCAGTGAACGTAAACTTGTTGTCATTGCACACGACGCCTCGTCGCAGCAAGATCAAAACAAACGTAGCGCCTGATCCAGGATTGATCAGTTATGTTGCGCTCTTAATCCGGTAACGGCGATGACGCCATACGACGACGACATTGATGCACGGCTCAAGCAACTCTACGCCGATTATCAACAGCAGTTGCCCGAACGCATGCGTTATATCGCCCAGCAATTTGCCGCCTACTGCGCGCAACCCTCCCGCCCTGACGCCTTGCAAAATTTATATTCCGCGCTGCATAAACTCGCGGGGTCCGGCGCAACGTTTGGATATCCGGAAATGGGCAGGATCGCACGCCACTGGGAACACCTGATCGGCAGCTTGCTTAACACATCCGCACCGCCGTCGTCTTCACAACTACAGGAAATGCAGTCATTGCTGGCGCAATTGTCACGCACCGCCACCGCGATGGATGAATCCTGATTTCGTTAACCCGCGCCGTGCACAGCAGCCACACCCTTCCAACGTTATCACCGTAAGTTATCAAAGTTTCAAATCCCGCCGACGATAGCATTAGTAACAACCGTACATTTAACCCCTTGGCCCATTTCAAGCAGGTTGGGAACCAACTATGAACACCAAACGATTCGTCCGCATTTCGTGCCTGGTCATCGGAAGCCTCCTGGCATGGTCAACGTCATACGCATTTCAGGACGATTACGTCTGGCAGGAACGCTATAAAAAACAGATCGTACTAGCCGAACAGGGCAACCCCGAAGCGCAATACGATGTTGGCGAAATGTTTGAAAAAGGCAGCGGTGTCGCAACCGACGCCAAAAAAGCCTTTGCGTGGTTCGATAAGGCCGCCACCCAAAACCACATCAAAGCGCAATTTAAAGTCGCGTACATGTACTACAAGGGGCAAGGAGTCAATGCCGATGTCAACAAGGCCTACCAACTGATGGAAAAACCGGCCAACGAAGGCAATGTGCGCGCCCAGTACTACCTGGCGCAAATGCTCAGCAACGGCAGCGGTGTGAAACCGGATCACGACGAAGCGTTTACCTGGTATAGCCGCGCTTCGCTGGGCGGGTATAAACCAGCCGACGAAGCGCTTGGCGAGCTAAAGCGGATCGTGGCCGAGAAGGCGCGTAAAGACGAAGAAGTCAGTGCCAAAAGTATCGCCAAAATCGTTCCAAAAACCACGACGGCCAAAGTCGAAGTACCGGTAAAAGCAGAGCCACCGGCCATTGTGTCTTCCGCACCTGCGGCCGCCCAATCGATGGCCAGCGTGGAAGGCCTGCACCCCGCCATGCAAACACGGCCTTCGACTGCGGGCATGCTGTTAAACGGCACCTGGATGTCGCTGGCAAAAACACCGGCGGAATATCTGCCGTCGAAAATTACCGCGTGCCACAAAACCAGCGAAGCGGTAATCGAATGCCAGTCGGAAGAATTACAGCGCAACGTCGCCGGTACGGAAATCGTTTACCACACCAAGGCGATTGTTTACGGGATGAAGAAAGAAGGCGACTTCAAAGTCGCCTATCGTAATAACGTCACCAAAATTCTCAGCGCCAAGGAAGGCGGCGAAGAACAACCCGCCGGCACCGGCGACACCTCCGGCATCAAACTCGGCTGGCAGGAAACCGAACATCGCCTGGAATGCAAGGTTGACGCTGAGCAAAATGTCAATTGCCTGAAAAACAAGACACAGAAAGTAACGCTGAAAAACCAGACGATGCTTTGAAAATAGAGCCAGATCTATAGCGCGCCCGACACGCGCGCTATTTCCTGCCAGCACGCACAGTGCGGGACAGTGGAGCGCGGCCAAGCTTGGCAATCCCGTATTCGATGTCGGTCGGTAACGCGGCGAGACTGTTCTCGAACCATCCGCCGTAGAAAAACAGATCGTAGGTCACATCGTAGAAAACCAGCAGGTATTTTTCCCCCACCAGCTCGGTCGACGGCAAACTGGCCGCCGCCAGTGCCGCGTTTCCGGCAACGACCCCCGCACTCAGCGTAAATTTCACACGCACTGCGTTGGCTCTGCTCACGGCGGTGACGACATTGTCGCCCAGCGTAAACGTCCCGCTAAACGTGACGCTGGCCTGTTCGCCAGTCGTGCAATCAGAGCTTGACCACAGTGAGCTTTTGACTGTAACGGTGTTCGTGACGGTAAATGTCAATCGATAATCCTGGTAGAAACCCGCAGATTCGCTGTCTTTAAAACACCCGTCGTCCCATGTGCCCGCAAGGCTGCCGACAACAAGCGCTGTATCGAGATTTGGCGAGGGGATGGCGGTCTTGCCCATCAGGCCAGACGTGCGCTTGTA
>JANOOV010000097.1:0-2480 GCA_031421535.1 Gammaproteobacteria bacterium | reverse complement strand
CTTCGTGATGTCCGCGTCGTTCACCAACCAGACCATGGCGCAGATCGAGCTGTTCAACCATTACAAGAACTACGAAAACAAGGTGTACATCCTGCCCAAGACGCTCGACGAGAAAGTCGCGCGTTTGCATCTGGCGAAAATCGGCGTCAATCTCACGCGCTTGAGCAAAGAGCAGGCTGAGTATATTGGTGTACCGGCGGATGGCCCGTACAAGCCGAATCACTATCGGTACTAAAGCCAAACAACTCATGGCGTAAGTGCCGCGCTTCATTGTTGCTGAGCGGAGAGTTCCTTCCCCCTTGCAGGGGGAAGGAGTACGACCCGTCACATCGCTAAGTGGTAATGCAACATTTTTAATGTTCGGCGCACAAATGCAATCTCAAAAAAAATACCCCAAGCAGTTCAGTTTTGAGTTCTTCCCGCCTAAAACGGAGGAAGGCAAGGTCAAGTTGCGCGAAACCTGCGACGCATTGGCCAAGCTCAAGCCAAAGTATTTTTCCGTGACCTTCGGTGCGGGCGGCAGCACCCAGCAAGGCACCTACGATACGGTGGTTGAAATTCAACACGCCACCGGCATCGACGCCGCGCCGCATTTGTCATGCATCGGCTCCACGCATGACAACGTGCGCGCCATGCTCAAGAGTTATCAGGCGCAAGGCATCCGCCGCATCGTGGCGCTGCGCGGCGACATGCCGTCCGGCATGGTCGAGGCGGGGGAGTTCCGGCACGCCAACGAACTGGTGGCGTTCATTCGCGCGGAAACCGGGACGCATTTTAACATTGAAGTGGCGGCGTATCCCGAGGTCCATCCGCAGGCGTCCAGTGCAACTACCGATATTGAAAACTTCGTGCGCAAAGTGCGCGCGGGTGCCGACAGCGCGATCACACAGTATTTCTACAACGCCGATGCGTATTACCGCTTTGTCGACGCTTGCGAGCAGCGCGGCGTTGCCGTGGCCATCGTGCCCGGCATCATGCCGATTACGAACTACAAACAGCTTGCGCGTTTTTCGGATGCCTGCGGCGCGGAGATTCCGCGCTGGCTGCGTAAACGTCTGGAAGAGTTCGGCGACGATCTGGATTCGCTGCGCGCTTTCGGCCTGGATTACACCAGCGATTTATGCCGCCGCCTGCTCGAACAGGGTGCCCCAGGTTTGCATTTCTACACCATGAATCAAGCGGGCCCGACGACGTTGGTCTATAACAATCTCAAGTAATCGTTGGTTTGCGGACAGCCATCATGTCTTACATCACTGAATCCCTTTCCAACGGCGAAAAGGTCGAAGCGTTGTTCAAGCTGCATTGGTCCGCGCGCATCCCGATGGTGTTCTGGATGATTCTCGGCATTCCCACGTTTGGGCTCACCATGCTTATCGCGCTCTATGAGTTTCTCAGATTGAAATACATCGAGCAGGGAGTGACCAACAAGCGCGTGATTTTCAAGACCGGCATCATCAGCCGCAAGACCGAAGAGATGACGCTCAAATCCATCGAAACCGTCGAGATCGATCAGGGGGTTTTCGGCCGTATTTTTGGCTTTGGTGACGTCCGGGTTACGGGACGCGGGATCAGCGATGTTGTATTCAAGGGCATCGATGATCCAATGGCGGTCAAGCGACAAATTGAGAGCGTAAGCAATCCCGCTGTGTAGCGCGGCTATTGGTTAGCGTTGTTTTGCCTGTGTTGCGCGCTGAATCCGCTCCAGCGCTTTTTCCAGATTCTGCATGCTGGTCGCGTACGAGATGCGCGCGTAACCGGGCGCGCCAAACGCCGATCCCGGCACCAGCGCGACACCGGCGTGTTCGATCAGATACTCACTGAGTTGCACATCGTCGCGGATGCCGTCGATGCGCTCGATCAGTTTCTGCACGTGGGGGAACGCGTAAAACGTACCGTGCGACGCGATGCAGCGCACACCGTCGATCTTGTTAAGCTCGCGCACCACGAAGTCGTGGCGCTCTTTGAACACCGTGCACATTTTGCCGATGAAGGCTTGATCGCCGTCGAGTGCCGCCTGGGCCGCGACTTGCGAAATCGAGCTTGGATTCGAGGTGCTCTGCGACTGCACGTTTTTCATCGCGTTGATGAGTTTTACCGGCCCTGCCGCATAGCCGATGCGCCAACCCGTCATCGAGTACGCTTTCGACACACCATTCAATACGATGGTCTGGTCGTAAAGATCGGGGCAGGTGTTGAGAATATTGACGAACGGTTCTTGCGTCCACAGGATGTGTTCGTACATGTCGTCGGTGGCGATCAATACCTGTGGATGTTTGCCCAGCACTTCGCCGAGTTGCAGCAATTCCGCGCGCGTATAAGCGGCGCCGGTGGGGTTGGACGGACTGTTGAGCACGAACAGGCGCGTGTGTTTGGTGATGGCGCGTTCCAGTTGTTCCGGCGTGATCTTGAAACCCTGATCCACGCCCGCTGCAATAATTACCGGCACCCCGTCGGCCAGCAACACCATGTCGGGATACGAC
>JANOOV010000096.1:0-14991 GCA_031421535.1 Gammaproteobacteria bacterium | reverse complement strand
GTCTTCGGACACCAGCTTTAGGGTGTATTGAAAGGGAAACGATATGCCCTCTTCTCCTTCGATCTGCGCCAGCCCAAATTCGATCTTCGTGCCTTCCACCATAAAGGTGAAGTTTGTGATGTTGCCGCTTAGTTTGGCCATTGATGGTGCTCCTGTTATTTTTTCCCGTCGCACGCTTGCGTTAATATCATCACTGAGGGTCACCGATCCGCAACTTCCAGCGGCATCGCCGCCGAAATATAGCGATCCATCAGCCAGTAAATGCGATATGAAGTACCCGCCTTCGGCTCCTCCAGATGCGACCCGATATCCTGCTCAAAAAAAATGTCGACGGCGTCGCCGGGCTGGACGGGCTTCGAACTGAATATGGGCAATATAAGCTCAAATTGTAGCGGCGGTACGTCGTCTTTTTGCGCAATCACCAGCGCACCCTTGACCCACGCACGCACACCTTCCGGCGTCGCTTCGCGCAGGATCGTGGCTGAACCCGGCAAGGCGATGCGTCCCGCGCCGGAGACGCGGATGCTTTTAACGCCCGGCGCAGCTCGATCGGGAACATTCAATGCCAATCCGTCCGGCGGCGCTGTCGGGGAGCTTGCCTTCTTTTGGAATTGCACTGCATTTGAGAGATTCAACGGCTTAATATCCGCAGCCGAAGGTGCGGGACCTTTGACCTTGACCGTTACGGTGTTGGACAGCCAGTCAAATTCCAGTGCGCGAACGAGGTATTCGCCTGCGTGTGGCATTACGGTGCGCTCCAGCAGATTTACGGGGTATACCCCATAGTGCATGGTGTCCAGGCTATCACCGGTCGGCCGGGGCCCCTTGACCCGAACCGGTTTTTTTCGCATGAACTCGCGCTTTTCGTTGTATCGGACCCGTCCGGCCATGACCGCGCCGGTGACCCGGCTAACAGCCACCACGGCAAGATTGTAGTAGGAGTCTATATCCCACGCCCGGAGTGCATCGCACTGAAAAAAAACAACCGCCGGAATGCTATTGCGTACCTGCAAGTCAACCGTCGCCGGCATCGCCAGCGCCAACCCAAAGAAATTTTCGTCCTTAAAGCGGAAGCGATCATAAATCGCATTTTCGTCCTGCTCACTAAATGCAAAAAACCGCTCATCGTCGATTTGCAGATAGCGCTTCGCAATGTCTTCGCTGGTGACCATAGTGTTCCTCATTTTGGGTTCGCCCGCCGCCGCGCCTGCGCACACGGCGCAACACAGCAACGATGCAATGGATAGATGCCGACGCTTTCGTTTTATTTCCATTTCGACATGTCTTGCATACGCACGTAGGGTTCGCAGGTCTCACAAAATTTGCCGATGCAGGTGGGATCCCCTTGGTGAAACATGACGCAGACACCGGTCTTGTACACCTTCTCAATATCTCGCCCGTCTTTGGTCTTGGGAGGCGCCGTTCCAGCGACTTTAACCAGCGTGACCAGTGTACCCTTCTTGTTGCCCGCAACCGTGCTGCAATGCGGCCCCTGCCCATCGTTCACGTCGTCGTAATAATGCGGATGATCGCCGAGCTTGCCCGGCGTCTGGCCGGGACGCGGCGTCTGATTCACCGAATGGCCGACCTCGTGGGTGATCGTGTTGTTGTAGTCGTCAACATCATTCGAGTCATATACAGCCAGAATATTGTTGCCGCTACTCTCGCCCAAATAGTCTTCGGCGTAACCCAATTTCAAATCCACCAAGATCGGATTGTCGTCGGTCGGGTCGGGCGCATCGGTGGGAAACTTCAGCAGAAAGGCGCTGAGCGAGCTACGATCACGCGGGATGTCGATGTCAGTATCGGTGATTTTTCCACTCTTTTTTCCATCCTTCGTTTGCCATTCCCCGAATACAACCAGCGGACCACTCAGTGCGGGCTTAATGATTTTGACATTACCTCTCGCAGTGAGCGCTAGCGGCGACTTGGATTTAAAACTCTTCTTGACCGGCTCCGTCACGCCCTCGTGGTCCCACTGATGCTCACAGATAACTAAATTCGCGCGCAGTGGTTTGCTCGCATCGGCCGTGAATTTCTTGAAGAAGTCTTTCTTGTTGTGGCTGCCCACCACGGCGGCATCTTTCTCACCGCCGCCAACCATGAGCATCCACTCCGGATAAAATGTGCGCTCCGGGCAATCGCTTTTTTTCACGGTGATTGTCTCGCACTGTTCAAAATTCACGAACACTTGCTTCCAGGCGGCTTCGCTCTTGCGGGGAACAGGTGGACTGAAACCCTCGGGCACAGCCATCTGGTACCAAAGTTTACGCCACACGGCCACGGGCTTGGATTTCACAACGTCGCCGTCTGGCTTGGGATCCCTGGTCAAACTCGCGAGCACCTTGAACGTGTCGCCACCGAACGCGGACAAATTTAAATCGGCCTTGGCGACACCTTCGGCGTTGGTCTTGCCGGACGCGGATACTTTGGCCGTCAACCCCGCGCCCAACTTGTCCTCGGCGCAGTTTTTTGCGCCAGGCTCGATGCCGAAGAAAACTTCGATGCCCGCTTGTTTTTTGTCCAGCTTCGCAGTTACTTCGAGCGTGCGCCCATTCTGTAACGCGCTCTTATCTTTTTTCAGATTGATGAATTGACGCTACTCGGACGTTCCCGCCGTCACTTCGACTGGCGTCGCCTCGACGACTTTAAATTTCTCCTCTTCTTTCGACGGCTCACTCTTCTTCGGGGGAAGCGGTGCAACGGGGGCTTCAAGCGGCGCGGCAATTACCGCCGTCGCCGCCACCCGCAATTCCAGACGCGCCTCGTCCTCACTCTCCGCAGGCAGTCTGCCGATGGCGCGCAGTTTCGCGATCTGCCTGCGCACCTGTGGGTCGCTCAGCGGACCACGAGTCGAATACCCCGAGGCCGACGCCAGCTGACGTAAGCGCAAGAGATCCTTCTCGCCGCCGCCCAAGGAGCGTTTAATGTATCGGCGCATGCCAGTCTTGTCGTCAAACGGGTCTTTCATCGGGTGTTCTCCCCTACCAATTTATATCGAGCCCGCGAAGCAACATCCTCTTTCAAAAAATGTTGCACTTGGGTTTTGAGTGTTCCTTCTTCTATCCGCACTCACTCGCCAATGGACACAATCCGCTCCGGCACCGCCGACGCGTCCGCGCCCGCCAGGCGCATTGCGCCGTCGTGGCCGGAAAAGGTGTAGGCGACGGTTACGTTGCGGATTTTGTAACCCGACAATATGCCTGCCTGTTCGGGAAAGTCACTGGTGCGGAAGACCAGACGGCCGGAATTGAATTCGCTGAGGAACCGCAGAAAGCCGCGATGCCCGGAGTAAATGCGCTTGAGGATCGCTTCGCCTACGTACACTTCAATGGTCACGTCGGTGCATCCTTGCGGCGTCCATTGCATGGTTTTCTTGATCGGGAAGTTGTGATTGACCAGCTCCTGATTGCCGGTGGCGCACTGCAGGGTCAGGCGCGTTTCGTGCGGCTTCTTGATCGCGTCCGGATTGGCGTCGGTGGGCAAGGCGGAAATTTGCACCGCGTAGGGCTTGTTGAGCGCGTCTTTGCCGACGCGCCCGCGATTGAGTAAATCCAGCAACCCCGGCGAAAAAAGAATCGACCCACCGTACAACACGCGCGGCTCATAGCCGCGACCCGGCACGTTGCGCAGAAACGGGTCGAGCGCGTTCTTCTGGAATTCCCACACTTTGCCACTGAAGCCTTGCAAGGCGTCCACTAATTCCCAACCGCTCAAGCCGGTGCCCTGCGCGATCACCTCGGCGGCCCATTGTTTCTGGATATGGCCCTCGGCTTCGCGTAACAACACCGCCCAGACGTTTTCACTGGGGCGTGCCACGAATTGCCAGAAGATGTTTTCGCTGGGCGTGCCGCTGCCCACATGGCCTTTGATGCGCGCCAAATCCCAGACATTTTTATTCATCGCCTGCTTGGGCTCGCCCACTACGCTTTCGGCTTCGATGCCGATGTCTTTGGCCAGTTGCAACGCCGCCTGCGGGGCTTGCACGCTCTCGGCGATTTTCTTCAGGGTCTCGTGATAGCTCAGCACATGCGGCAATGCTTTTTGATCCTGCTCCATCTGTTTCTTTTCGTCGCCCATGCCTTGCAAGGCAGACTTTAAAGTCTTCACTGCCTTGCCGCCTTTGCTGGCGATCTTGTCCAGCACGCCGGGGCCGCCGCCGATCTGTTTTTGATAATCGGGATCGTTGAGTTTCTGGTAACGCAGCAGCGCGCGCACCCAATCGGGGATCTGTTCGGGCTTTTCCGCCAACTCCAGGGGCGCTTGCAACGCGGCTTCAGCCTGTGCCAGCAAACGCGTGTAGGGCGATTCCTTGCCGACGATGCGCGTGACCAGTTGCAGACGCTGCTCACGACCGGCATTAAATACTCCGGCGCCTTGATGAAAATTAACGATGAAATCCTGCCACGCTTTAAAGTATTGCGCGCGGTAAGCGGCCTTGTATTCTTCGCGGCGCGCGGCCATCACTTCGTCGCCCGGATTGGCGGATTCGATGTCGGCCAGCAGTTGCCGGATGGCGTCCCAGCCTTGCGGCGAAAACGCCTTGCCGATACGCAAGTTGATTTTCTTGTTGGCGTCCAGCTCCGCGCCCCAAAAGTCACGTCCGGCCACTTCGGGCAGGTTTTCCTGCAGGTTGGCCCAGTCGGTGAGCCAATGCAGGCCGATGCCCTCGCGCGCCAGCACGGTGCGGATGCGCTGCTTGTCTTCCGCCAGCGCTTGTTCGAGCAGGCGCGGGTCTTGCTGCCAGTCAACGTACGCGAAGTAGCTCGCGCCCATGATGCGCGCCGTATCGGGAACCGCGAGTACCGAAAAAGCACCGCGCAGCGCTGAAAAATTCGGCGCGAGATAGGTGCCGGGCGCCGCGTCGGCAAGCTCGCCGCCACTCGCCGCTTGCAAGATCCGGATGCGTTGGGCGATCAGGTCGATATAGCCCGCCGTGTGTTCGGGCGGCGATGTCGCCGTCAAACCGACCAGCGCGCTGTCCAGGGCGCGATCCGCAGGCGCCAAAATGGCCTTGCGATAACGTGCGGTGTAAATCGTCTGTAGCTGTTCCTGCGCGCGGATGCTCTGACGCAATCCCAGGCGTGGTAACCACCAGTCGCGATTGCTGGTCACCAGTTCATCCAGCGCCACGCGAAACCCGTTCAGCGTCGCCAGATCGCCGCCTAACTCCTGGCTCATTTTGGTACTGGGCGGCAAGGCGCTGAACGCGGTGCGTGTCAGGCTCAAATTGCGTGCAAAGGAAATGCTCAGCAAGATGCCCAGCACCAGCATCGCCAGCGCCCAGGTTGCCAGCCCAAGATTTTGCGTGAAGCGCGCCAGCACCACGGCGGTGCGCGTGGGCGCGACCAGTGCGCGGTCCTGCTGCAGAATGCGCCCGAAGAAATCACGCAAGAACAAGCTGAGGTTGGCGGTCGACAGCGTTTGCCGTTCCGCACCGAAGCCCACGCGTTCCATCAACGCCGACGCGGCTACGCCTTCCTGACGTGCACTGGAAAAATACAGGCCGCGCAAAAACGGCGTTTCGGTTTGCTGGCCCGGCTCAAACGCGGCGCGCACCACGGCCGCTACCGCATCCTTGAGCGCAAAAAATTCTTCGGGGAACAACAGCGCCTGGGTTTCCATTTCGGGCGCGTACTTCGAGCCCAGAATCACCATGCGCAAGCGGCCTAACTCCTCACGCAACTGTGCAAACGCGGTGTCGACAAACCGCGCCGGTGCGCCTGGGTCAAAATTTTGCGCGTTGATTGCGCCCATCGCCTGGCTGAAAGTCGTGTCGGGAAAGCTCTGAAAAAATCGCGTCATGCCGTAGATTTGATCGCAGCGCGTGACCAGCAAATACACCGGGCAACGCACGCCCAACACCCGCATCACCTCATTCAGCCGCTGGCGCAGAATAATGCCCAGCTCGTGCGCCTGTGGTTGCCCTGACGACAACAGCACGTCGGCGGGCACACAGACCACGACGCCATTGAGCGCGGGCAAATGGCGCGTCTTGCGGATCAACTGCAACATGCTGCGCCACGCCTGGCCGTCCGACGGCGTACCTTGCGCGACGAAATAACCGGGGGTATCAATCAGGATCGCGTCGTCGAGAAAATACCAGTCGCCGCTGTCGGCGCCCTGCGCTTTGCGAAACCCCGGAATCACTTCCGTGAACGGCATCGCCAGACGGCTGTTTTTAATCGCGGCGGTTTTGCCTGCGCCCGGCGGGCCGATCAGCAGATACCAGGGTGCGGCGGTGACCGGATTACCCGGCGTGCGTAACTTGGCTTTACGCAGTTGCTTGATGACCTCGGCCCATGCCAATTGCAGGAGGCGGCGGCGCTGCTGGATTTCGAGACCTTGCGCCGTGGCACCCGATGCCTGTGCGGCGGCTTGATTCTCCGCATGGCTGCGCAGCAGCGCGCGAATGCCGCGCACCGTGAGGGCGGTGACAAAAATCGCCACGATCATGCCCAGCAACAGCACCAGGAACATCCACCACGCCCATTCCATTTTCATGACCAGCAAAATGTCGGCGGAAATCACTAACACCAGCACCAGGCCGACCAGCACCCATTTCAACACCGGGCCCATCTAACCCTCCCGCACGTGCAGCATGACGTTATCAACCACGCCGTTGAGCACGAAAAAATAAATCAGCAGCAACACCAGCACCAGCAACGGCGGCAACAGGATAAATAACCAGCGCATGAACGGATGCATGCTCATGGCGCCCTGCGCGGCGGGCATTTCACCGGCGGGAATCCGGTACGCGCCGTCAAACAACATGCCGCGTGCGTAGCTCACAGGCTCCAGTACTTGACCAATGAGTGAGCGTAAATTGGATTTTTTCAGTTGGTCACGCAAGAATTCGTCGCCGTCCATCGAGTAGCGTCCGGCGAATCCCAGACCCAGGCACAGATAATAAATCTCGCGCACGTCGTTGTGGTCGGGATGCAATTGATTCAAGCGGTCATAAAATTCCGCACCGGCATTCACGGTGTTGTAGTACTCGCTTTGCAGCAGCGTGCGCTGCCACGCGGCGCGATGCTGCCACGGCGAATTCATCACGGTTTCGTCGATCCACGCGCACAATGCAAAACGCGCATCGTCGTAGCTGCGCGGGTCGATCCCGGCGGTGACCATTTTTTGCGCGCTGTCTTGCACCAATTGTCGGATCTTGCCGTTCACCTGCTCAAACGACGGCTGTGCCAGCGCGCAGGTTTTTTTGAACAGCGCGGCATAGGCGAGCACGTCGACAAAACAATCCAGCAACGCGCGCGACGCACTACTTGCCATAAATCACCATCAACTCAATATTGATGTTGCCCGGCGGCGCGTCGAAATAAATCGCCACATTCAGGCCGTTGCGCACTGCGTCCCAGGCCGCCGCATGGTGATCGATCTGGAAATAAATACTGTCGCTGCTGCGCGGAAATTGACTGGGCGGCGAGGCGTCGTAAACCGCCGGAACACCCGGCAGCGCACGCGCGATCAAAATGGGCAGGCTCTCGCGCGAGCTGACTTTGGCCGTGGACTGCAACGCGTTGACCACGGTGTCGGCAGGCACGTCGGTACGCACCCGCAAGTAGTATTGGTTCGCGCCCTGGAACGCACGCTCAGTAATATCCGCGCCGTAATAGGTGCCGTCGAACAACAGCGCCGCCAGATAATCGGGACCGGCCGTGAGTTCCTCCAGCAGCTTCACGATGAGATTCACGGCGATATAGAAACAGGTCCCGAGGTTGTCGTGCTGGTAGGGCGGCAACTCGTCCTCTTTATCGCCATCCGCAACGCCGAACACATCGTGTTGCGTGGAAAACGTGGACAGCTCACCAGCGATTTGCCGCAACAAGCCGTAAAACTGCCAGGGATGGGTGCTGCCGTCGTCGAGCCAGTGATGCAGCAGGGGAATATGGCGATTAAGTGTCAACAACGCGAGCAAGTAGACCATGTCGCGCGAACCCAGTGCGATGTTTTCCAGTCCGCGATCCAGTTTGTACAGCGCCAGTTCGCGGCCGCGCGCGGTGAGCTGCTCTTTAACCTCGCGCAGATGATTTGCCAACACCGGCGACGTGCTGACGTGCAGCAGCGGCGGAATGAACTTGGCATCCAGCTTCACTTCGGCGCCCAGGCGTTGCAATTCGGCAATTTTGATCAGGTGAAAATCCACTGCCTTGACCGCCTCTGCGTCGACAAAAATCTCCAGGTGGTAGTCGAGAAAAAGCACGTCGTCCTGCTTTTCATCGCTGAATAAATCCGGGATGGACGTCGCTGAAGCGGCAACCTCATAACGCGTTGCCGCGAGCCGGTCCGCCTCTTTGCGCTCCGCCTCCTGCAGGGGGTCGCCCGACGTGCTGACATGATTTTTTCCCGGCGCGACCATTTTCAGCCCGAGATAGATCGACATTGATCCACCGGCTTTGTCCCACAACCCTTCCAGTGAGCGGCGCTGCAAGCGCGCATTGCCCGGATAGCTGATGGCGCTGCCGTCCTGGAATACGGCCTCGCATTTGTCGAGTTCGACAATCTGGTTATTGAGCGCCGACTGCACCAGCGACCACTGGCGCAGGCCCCATGAATACGGCTGCACGCGCCCGACCTGATCGTAGGTATAACCGTGCTGAAACAGATCGTGCTGCTGGAAGTGTTGCGGTCGAAGGAACAAGCCTTCATGCCAGTACACAGGCCGGGTGGGTTTCATGGTTATCTCCGCAAACTGGATGGCAGGTGACTACGCGATCTAAGGCTTGGGCGCGGGCGCGGCTACGATGCCATCGCGCCCCAGGCGCAGGTCGATCAGCATCTGCGGGCCGTTCCCGCTCCAGAAAAATCCGCCCTTCAGCTCGATGGGATACAGGCGACTGAAGTTGCTGCGCCCCTGCATGGAGTAGAACCCGGCAACCACGGCGACATAGCGTGCGCCTTCCACTTGGTCCATCAGGAATGAAGTGCTCTCGCCGGGCTGCACCGTCGCGCGGCGACGCGACAATACCGTGGCGTCAAACTGTTTGCCTTCCAGCAGTTGCACCACACCGTCGGAGCTTTCAAGCATCTGCTTGTAAATGTTGGGATCGGAAAGTTCGTAGACCGCGAGCACCAGCGTATGCGACTGATTGTTGAAAAAGTTAAGATCCGGCGCGGCGGTGATCTGCAGGCCGATGGCGTCCTTCACATACGGCGGCAGGTCTTTACCTTTACCCGCGCAACCCGCCAGCAGCACCGCAACACACAACCATCCGAACCCGACGACGACGCTTGATTTAGTTTTCATAAATTCCCGTTTATGTATTAGGGGCCTCTGAAAAATTTCATAAAGGCGCGATGGCAAGGCGGAAAAGCGCGAAGAAGCGGAGTGTACACGTAAGTACATGAGCATTCTGAGTGCTTTTCCAACGCCGCCAGCGCGGCTTTAGGGAGTTTTTCAGAGGTCCCTATTTAGTTTGAGATTTCTTCCTGGACATACTTCTTGTAGGCCGATTTATAGTCGCGTACCAGACGGCCTTTATTATGGTACATCTCGATCTGTTTAAATTTTTCGACGGCGGCATCGAACAACGCCGCTTTATAGGTCGTCTCACCGGAGAAGGTTTTCTTGGGAATGTTTTTCTTCAACACCTCCGGACTGAGCGCGCTCAACATCCGATCAAAAGACTCACGCGCCGCGTGCTCCAGCGCGCGGTCGTGCCCTTGCAAGTCATGCGCGGCGCGCTCCAGCAATGCCGACAACGGCAACCCGGGCTTACCTATCGTTTCACCCAGCATCTGTGCCCGCGCGGTGAGGCGCTGCACCGCAGCGCGCAGCAACTTCAACTCGTCGGTGCCGGGCACCACGGTCGCACCGTCAACTAGGCGCGCCAGGTTTTGAATCGCTTCCCGCCAACCCGGCTCGGTCGCGGGAGTGGGCGCGCCTGCGGCCAGCGGCGCCAACGCAAACTCGATGGCCGCCGCACGCAGCACGCCGGTGATCGCGTCGCGCGGCAATTCTTTTAAACGGTGCGCCAGACAAATTTGCAACAGCTGCTTGCGCTGCGCGGGCGCCACACCATACACGCGCCGGTAAACGGAACGTAAATACGTGGCGACATCGGAGGCGGCAGTAGCCATACGTTAACCTAGAAACGGCAGTTGAACGGCATGTGCAGTGTGACCCCTTGGGTGCAGAGCAAGGCGCAGCGAGGAGGAATAGCGAGCTATTCCGACGAGATGCAACGCAGCCATGCGCACAAGGGGGCGCGCTGCGCGTGCCGTAGCGGCGCTCACCCACGGGGTGAAGTTCGATACACCTGCAAACTTCAATTCCATCATGTGCTTTCTCACGCCTTGTAGCGGTCGACTGCCGTTTCTAGGTTGAACGGTTTTTATCTTTGGAGATAATAATGGTCGCTTCCAGATTTTCTTCTGCTGCGGGCGCAGGTGACGGCGCCATCCGCGCGGGGCTCGCGGCAGGCGCAGGCTGCATAGAAGCCGACGCCGCAGGCAGAGGCGAGCCACGTTTGAAAATGATGGTTGATTCCATATTTTGTTCTTCTGTATATGCGGTCGCAGCGACCGGAGCGGGCGCCGGTCGTGGCGCAGGCGCGGCTGCCGCTGTCGGGGCTGTGCCGCCTGCACTCAGGGAATCAAGCCAGCGTGGATCGCGAATCAACTCGTTCAACAACTCGCCCAAGTCTTGCTCCATGCGCGGCGGATCAATAAAGAGCACCGTCGCAACCCGCACCCGCAACGCTTCGGCATCCGTCAACACCCGATCCAGCACCGTGTTGAGCGCATCTTCCGCCTGCGATGAATAACTGAATTTTGGAATCTGCGTCGCCATCTTTAACCCGATCTGCAACACCCTCTGCCACAGCTCGGCGGGAATTGCATTCGCCGGGGATGGCTCTTTGACTACCAATAACTGCGTCGATTGCAAGGCCGGCAACCGCATGGCCGATTCGATCAGTAATTCAGAGTTTCCCGCCGACACGACCAGCAACGAAGCGATGAGCGTGTCCACCGCCGCCGGGGTTTGGCCGGAGTTGGTCAGCAAGGTACGAAACCAGCACAAGCCCAGCTCATACAACACGGCCTGCACCGGCGCGTCTGTGGTAGCGGGCGCAGATTCGACGCTGAAATTCCAAAACCCCGGCAGATGGGGCGTCGTAGACGCCAGCTTGACGCGGCAACTGCGGAGATTGATCCGCGCTGTGCGGCTGATGTTGATGATCTCGGCCAGCAATGACAACTTCAGCCACAATACTTCCAGCCCGGCACGCCCCAGTACATCGCGGCTGTACATCAGCTCAGCGCCCGCCGGTGAACTCAGGCGTTCACAAAACCCGTCGTAAGACAGTGAACCTGCTGTGGTTATTTTCTCGTCCGTCATGGCGCCCAATTCGCTACGGAAACAAGCGGGGAAGTTAACGGCGGCTTCACCTTATTGTCAATTCAATTTACGTTGACACGACCTTGTGAATACCGCGATCCCTACGCTCGCGGATGCATTCCATTGCACCGGCTGGAGCTGCTTAAAGGTGACAGGAAGGACCGAGGAGCATTTGCTTTCTGGAAATCGCAGCAGCCAGTTTTGGCGCTCGTAGAGTGTGAAGAGGGAGGTGGTTTTTCAGGAACAGGTGATTTAATCTCCCGATACTTTCGTCGCCGCGCCGGGCGCAATAATGACGGCATTAGTTTGCAACATCAAACATAGGGGGAAGGATCATGACGCGTAAACACTTACTAACCGGTATTGCCACATCGTTCGTTCTAGCCACGCTCGCTGCTTGCGGTGGGGGGGGAGGAGGGGGCGGGGGCGGCACGCCGCCACCAAGCACTTTCACCGTGGGCGGCAACGTGTCGGGCCTTAGTGGCACCGGCTTGGTGCTGCGGAACAACGGCGGCGATAACCTCGCCATCAGCGCCAACGGCGCTTTCACTTTCGCCACGGCGCTGGCCAACGGCGGCGCTTATGCCATTACGGTCTTAACCCAACCGTCTTCACCTTCACAAACCTGCACTGTCACCAACGGCACCGGTACGGTCGCGAGCGCTAATGTGACGACGGTGAGTGTGAGTTGCACCACCAACACCTATACCATCGGCGGCAGTGTCACCAACCTTACGGGCTCGGGCTTGGTGCTACGGAACAACGGCGGCGATAACCTCGCCATCGGTGCCAACGGTGCTTTCACTTTCGCCACGGCGCTGGTCAACGGCAGCGCTTATGCCATTACGGTTTTAACCCAACCCTCTTCGCCTTCCCAAGTCTGCACTGTCACCAACGGCGCCGGTACGGTCGCGAGCGCTAATGTGACGACGGTGAGCGTGAGTTGCACCACCAACACCCATACCATCAGCGGCAATGTCACCAGCCTTACGGGCTCGGGCCTGGCATTACAGAACAACGGTGGCGGCGACCTTGCGATTTCCGCAAGTGGCACCTTCACATTTACGGCTGCCATTGCCGATGGCGCGACGTACAGCGTCGGCGTGCAAGCTCAACCGGCAGGCCAGGCATGTTACGTCGTGAACGGCTCCGGCATCGTGAGCGCCGCCAACGTCACGAATGTGGTGGTGACCTGCGCCGATCCTTGGGTCACCAATGGAGCGGTCAACGCCACCGCCCTGTCGACCGATGGGCGCACGCTCTATTTGGGCGGCCAGTTTTCTCAAGTCGGCCCTAACACGGGCGGCGCGGTACCGATCAATACCACCAGCGGTCTGCCCGTGGCCACCTATCCCAAGGTGGGCGGAATAGTGTATGCCAGCGCTCCGGACGGCAGCGGCGGCTGGTACATCGGCGGTACGTTCACTACGGTCGGCGGAGTCGCGCGTAACAACATTGCTCACATTCTGGCTAATGGCAGCGTGGACGCAAGTTGGAACCCGAGCGCGGTCGGCGCTGTAACTGCCTTGGCTGTTTCAAGCACCATGGTCTATGCGGGTGGGTCCTTCTACAGCATCGGCGGGCAAACTCGTTCCTACCTCGCGGCGCTGGATGCCACTGGTGCGGTTGTTACCACCTGGAACCCAAGTCCGAACAGCTATGTTAGCTCCCTCACCCTCTCAGGGACTACGCTCTACGTCGGCGGGTCTTTCACCACCATCGGCGGGCAATCGCGCAGTCATGTCGCGGCGCTGAATAGCAGCACCGGCGCGGTCTTGGCGATCGATCTCTCGGTAGCAAATAGTACTGTGAGCACCCTGGCTGTCTCGCCCGACGCAAGCACGCTTTACCTGGGTGGCTGGTTCACCCAAGTCGGCCCTAACACGGGCGGCGCGGTACCGATCGATGCCACCAGCGGACTACCCGCAGCCACCTACCCCAAGGTCGGCGGAACCGTGATTGCCAGCGCTCCGGACGGCAGCGGCGGCTGGTACATCGGTGGTTCGTTCACTACGGTCGGCGGGGTCGCGCGCAACAACATTGCTCACATTCTGGCTAATGGCAGCGTGGACGCAAGCTGGAACCCGAACGCGACCGGTAGTGTAACTGCCTTGGCCGTTTCGGGCGCCACGATCTACGCGGGCGGGACCTTCTCCAGCATCGGCGGGCAACCTCGTTACTACCTCGCGGCGCTGGATGCCGCCGGGGTGGCCACGGCCTGGGCCCCGAGCGCAGGCTACGGCATTTTGGCTCTTGCTGTCTCGGGGACCACGGTCTATGTGGGCGGGAGTTTCACCAGCATGGGCGGGCAGACGCGTGCATACATCGCGGCAGTCAATGCCGGCACCGGTGCGGTTACTGACTGGAATCCGAATGCGAGCAACCCCACCTACCCCTACGGCGTCGTCTATGCCCTCGCCATCTCGGGCAACACGGTCTACGCGGGAGGGAACTTCACCTCTATTGGTGGAGCGACTCGCAACCGCATTGCGGCGCTGGATACGACAGCCAACACCAACATGGCCACGGCTTGGAACCCGGATGCGAACAGCGCCGTTTATGCCCTCGCCATCGCGGGCACTACGGTCTACGCAGGGGGAGAGTTCACCACCATCGGCGTGGCGGGGCGTCGTTACATCGCGGCTCTGGATACAACAGTCAACACGAACGTGGCCACGACCTGGGACACGAATGCAGGTGGTAGTGTCAGGGCCATCGCTGTTTCGGGCGCCACGGTCTACGCAGGCGGGTACTTCACCACCATCGGCGGGGCGTTTCGCAATTACATCGCGGAGCTCAATGCCAGCGACGCAACGGCGACGGCGTGGAACCCCAACGCGAACAATCCCGTCAATTCCCTTGCCGTTTCGGGTACCACGGTCTATGCAGGCGGGCAATTCTCCTCGCTCGGCGGGCAGACGCGTAACCGTATTGCAGCGCTGAACACCACCACTGGCGCGCTCACCACCTGGAACCCGAATGCGAACAACGCCGTCACTACTCTTGCCATCTCGGGCACGGGCACCACGATCTACGCAGGCGGGCAATTCACCACCATCGGCACGCAACCTCGTTCCTACCTCGCAGCACTAGATACCACTGGCGCACTCACCACCTGGAACCCAAGTCCGAACAGCGTTGTTAGCGCCCTCGCCCTCTCAGGAAATACGCTCTACGCTGGCGGGCAATTTACTACCATCGACGGGCAGGCACGCAATTACATTGCGGCGCTGGATACAACACTCAACACAAGTATGGCCACCCTTTGGAACCCGAATGCGGGCGGCTTCGTCTCTACCCTTGCGGCTTCAAATAGCACGGTCTATGCGGGCGGGGTGTTTACCACGCTCGGTGGGCAGGCACGCAGCAATCTGGCCGCGTTTGATCTCACCACCGGCATGCCCACCGCATGGGCTCCGAATCCGAACAGCCTCGTCTCGTCCCTCGCGGTTTCTGGCACCACGGTCTACGCGGGCGGGTACTTCACCACCATCGGCGGGGCGACTCGCAACCGCATCGCGGCGCTGAGTGCGACCAGTGGGTTGGCCGTCAGCACCTGGAACCCAGATGCGGACAACACTGTCATTGCCCTCGCTGTTTCCGGCACCACGGTCTATGCGAGCGGGTACTTCACCACC
>JANOOV010000095.1:0-7269 GCA_031421535.1 Gammaproteobacteria bacterium | reverse complement strand
CGAGATTTCCGCCTTTGCCAGCGTTGATGCCATTCACTTCAAGAGTTATCTGTTCTTCTGCCGCAAAACACACGCTTGATGTAAAAAAAATAAGATAAATTTTTAATAAAAATTTACGCATGATTTAACTCCTTCAATATCCATCCAGACAAACCCGGTCAGCCTGCTGTTTTCCATGACGGTTACCGTTGCTGACAAAACTCACCAGCTCTTCAAAATCCGCTCCGCGATCGAAGGAGCGATGCGATGCACTATGCGAAGCAGGTTGGACTTGCCGATATAAATCTCATCCCGTCCTCGCTCAATGCCCATGACAATTTTCGCCGCCGCCTGCGCCGGGCTGATTTTGCCCGTGCCGCGATCGCGGGTCATTGCGGTGTCAACTAATGGCAGCAAGGCTTCTATCAAACGCAGCTGCGGGTATTTTTCACTCACCTGATAACGCAGCGATTTGGTGAAAGAGCGCAAGGCGGCCTTGGTGGCGCAATACACCGGGGAGGATTTTTTCGGTGACAGCGCCAGGCCGGTGCTAATGTTAACAATCGCTCCCGACGACTGGCGGCAGAGCACGGGCAGCAGCAGCGCGCTTAGTAATACCGGCGCAACGAAATTGATTCCGATTTCCTGCTGGCTGGCGTGACGGATTTCATCATACGGCGCGGTATTGAAATCCAGCGGATATTGCACCCCGGCATTGTTGATGAGCACCGCAAGATCCGCATGCTCGGAGCGGACATACTCGGCCAGGCGTTCCACGTCGGACACGGACGCAAGGTCGCAGCGAAAAGTATCGAGGCCGTTGTGGCGGTTTCGCATCGCATCCAGTGCCATTTCGTTGCGTGCACAGATAACGACCTGACAGCCTTTCTGCAACAACACCTCTACCAGTGCCTGTCCGATGCCCGCCGTGGCTCCGGTAACCAGAATTTTTCGAGTTTGCAGCTTCATAGCAATGACACCAATCTATCTCCCCGTTGAACCTTGACTGGGATGTTAAACACCCCTGACTTGGGAAGTCTTGAATAACTACGCCACAATTCGGGGTGTGGCTTTCGGAATGAAAATCAGGTCACGGCGAACTTGTGTCTGAACTCGGACGGGCTCAGGTTGGTGTGCTTTTTAAATTCCCGGGAGAAGTGCGGATAATCCGCGAAGCCGCAGCAAAATCCTATTTCAGTAAGTTCGTGGCCGGTGTCCAATAAAAGCCGCGCTGCTTCGCGCAGCTGGACAGCACGAACAATTTCATTAAATTTCACCGGCACCTCACCCAACCGGCGCTGTAAGGTGCGGACCGAGACATTAAGGCGGGCCGCCAGGGCGGGCAAGTTCCAGCGCTGGGTTACATCGCCGCCAAGGATCGCGGCACACTCATTCACCACAACGGATCGCGATGTTTGCTGCGGAAGCAGATTGGTAGCCTGTTGATGTGCCGGTTCACGCCAGTTTGACGGTCGCTCCCGGCATCCTGCCTCCCGCGACACTGGCACATCCCTGTGCGACGCCGGATCATAGGATGTCCAGTCAAACCGCCAGAGGCCGGTGTCCCGTGTCACATGCACGCCGGATTCGTGGAATTTGCCGCTGGCATAAACCGGATCACCTGCGCCGCACAGGGATGTGCCAGTGTCGTGGGAGGCAGGATGCCGTAAACGACCGCCCACAAATGCGGCGCGTAACCCATCGCACCCGCTTGCTTCAAGGAGAGCGGTTATGACTCCCAGCACGAGCATGTCTTCCGTGGCATGGGGTGGAGCGTCCGGGATCAGGGATGCGTGCCGCATCACGACATATTGATTCCCCGCCGCTTCGATGTTGCAACGATGCCGCGAATGAACATAGCGCTCAAGCCGCTGCCAGCGTTCCAGCAGATCCAGGGGCGACTTCGCACGCAGCAGCGTGTTAGGCATCGGTTCATGCCTCACGTCCTCGATCGCCTGTCCGATCCGCAGCAACACGAGCGCACCGTAGCGTGCATGGATAGCGAGCAATAACTGGCGTTTGTCGGCGAGCGGAATGGTGGCCTGCGGCGTCGTCAGTCTTGCGGGGACGTCGGGCGTGATGCCCTGCCGCGCCAGACCACGCCGGATAATGGTGACCATCGTCGCGCTTGCAAAGTCGCTCAAAGTTGTTCATTCCTCCAGTGACCGAGGCTACTTGACGACGTCGGCGTACGTAACGACGCGCCCGAGCGCCCGCCGGGCGGCGGCGTACTGTCGGCAATGTCCACTTGCGCCATGATCCAGCCGCCGAAAATATCCCCGGTGATGATGGAAAGCTAATGAATTTCCACGTTGCCCGGTCCATCCGCAGAGAAGATGCCCGTTGCCGCGAGTTGCCGGATCATGCGCACGGTGTCGATGTCCGCGTCCCGATAAGCGGATTTGCGGTATTCGTCCAGCTCGCCGACGGCGTCGTCTGCGGTAGTTTGCAGCGTGTACGCAAAACGCAGAAACAACTCTCCCGGTTGCGGTTCTTCGATACGCATAATCAGGCGCGCGCCGCTCACCTCAACCGACGGCTCGACTTCAAAACAGACCTGCACCGGGGGTTCATAGGTGACGCGGTCGCGCACCTGCATTGCGCCGAATCGCAGCTGTCGGCGCAGCGTGTCGGCAGTGCGTTCGACAATCCGGCACTCGTCCATGCCGATCAAAAAATACTGCGGCCGTTCGGCACGCGCGACCAGACCGAGCCACAACTGTTCGCGGGTCAGCGGTTCGATTTCCAAGTCGTTGGGATCGTTGATTTGAATCAGATGTTCGTAATGCATGGCAAGTGCAACCGTATTCGAGCGATCTTGTGCGTACCAAAAAATCAAGTTCCAAGCAGCGTGCAACACTGCACCAGCCTGGATATCAGCGATTCTCGCGCCGCGATAAAATCCGCATCAACCGATCCATCCCGCCGGTAGTCAACACCCGCCGCAGTGTGGCCAGAAGATAGGTCGGCAGCGTGACGTAATAGCGCGCCTGGGGGCGGGGGCTTTCCAGCGCGTGCAGCACTTTTTTCAACACCGCGTCGGGCGGCAGCGTGAACGGCTGGGCGGGGCCGGGTTTGGTCAGGCGTTTTTCCATGCCTTCGTAAATTGCGCGATGCGCGCTGTGCTGCTTGTCGATATTTTTCTGGTACAGCGCGAAGGCGTTGGCGCGAAAGCGGCTGGCGATGGGGCCGGGTTCCAGCATGCTGACGTGAATACCGCTGCCGTGTAATTCTTGACGCAACGTGTCGGTAATGCCTTCGAGCGCAAATTTGCTGGCGTTGTAGGCGCCGCGATAGGGCATGGCGACCAGTCCCAGTATCGAGCTGATCATGACAATACGGCCGTAGCCCTGCTTGCGCATCAGCGGAATGACCGCGTTGGTCAGCTCAATGGTGCCGAACAGATTGGTTTCAAATTGCGCGCGCAGCACCTCGCGGCGTAAATCTTCCACTGCGCCCGGCTGGCCAAAGGCTCCGTTGTTGACTAATGCGTAGAGCTCGCCGCCGCTGCGTTGCAGTACCTCGTTGACGGCGCTATGAATCGAAGCGGGATCGGCGAGATCCAGGCGCGCGCTTTCAAGACCCTGTGCGTGCAGTGCGGCGGCATCGGAGGCTTTGCGCGCCGTCGCAAACACGCGATAGCCGCGCGCCTGCAAGCCCGCCGCCACGCAGGCGCCGATGCCGCTGGAACAGCCGGTGATCAGCACGGTTCGGTGGGGGGTGGGAGTGGTCACGCGCGTCATTGTAGTTCATGGTGTTGCGATTTGCGTCATCACCCGTGTGCGCTATGATCGCCACTGTTGCTTCGCTGGCGTACTCACACATGAAAATTTTTTTCACCGTGGTGTTGCTCAGCGCCTTGTGCGCTGTATTCCCCGCGCACGCGACGGGTGGCTACGTGGGCGGCGCGTTCGGCACCCAGCAAGCGACGCTCAATGAGCGCGAGCAGGCGCTTGCGGATCGCGTCGGCCAGGAAGCCGCGTACGGCGGCAAGGCATCGTACACACTGAAGCCGTGGGGTTGGACCGGAAAAATCTACGGCGGCTACTGGATCAACGAGCTGCTTGGGGTTGAGGTGCAAATTGTCAACCTGGGCAACCTCGATTCGGCTCTGGAATTTCAGCGCACGGATTCGGGAGGAACCATTTACGGCAAAGCGGTAGATCACGCAGGGTTGCGCACCGCTGCACTGCTGTTGACGGCGGTGCTTCCCACGCAAGGCAGTCTCGGTTTGATCGGGCGTTTGGGTTTGGCGCGCTGGCGCATGGCGTTTGAAGCCGAGCGTGATTGCAAGGACCAAAACCCCGTGACCCGTTGCAGGGAATTTCTTGCGCAACGCGCCGTGCGCACTGCCTACGGCACTGGCCTGACTTACGGCTTGGGGTTGATGTACCGCTTGACACCGCAGCTGAGCGCACGCGCGGATTGGGATCGTTACAACGACGTGGGTGACAACTCCACCGGCGGCAAGATCGATATCAACACCTTGGTGCTCGGCGTGGATTACGCTTTTGGTGAAGCACCGCTGCGCCGCCTGTCGCCTGCTGCGTTGGATACGCGCCGCATCTATTACGGCGCCGGGTTGAGCATGAACACGCTGGCCAACACGCGCTGGGGCACCGGCGCACAAGTGTTGACAGGCTACGACACCGGGCTTGCCGTCGGTCGCATGGCGCTGGATGTCGAGCTCGGCTACCTTAATACCGGCGACATGAAGTTCGACACGCCGGTGAGTTCGCGCATTGCCACGCGGGTGTCGGGCGTTTGGTTGAGCGGGCTTGCGCACGTTCCGGTGAGCCACGGCTGGGAAGCGCTCGGTCGCCTCGGCGGCGACTTCGGCGACGACGCCGGTCTGCTGTTGGGCATCGGCGCTGCGGTGGAGCTGGCGCGCGATGTGAAGCTGCGCGTCGAATACGTAGTGCGCGAGAATATTTCTGCGTGGCAAGTGAATGTGATTTACCGGCCATGATGAATAAGAACCCTTGATCCGATCCATTGTGAGTCCACACGATAGGAGCTTTTATGATTCGATTTCACCGCAGCAGCATCGACTGTAACCGCGCGCAACGCTACGCGGGTTTCGCGCTGGTGGCGCTGTATTTGTTGCTGTCTGTGGGTGCCGCCGACGTCGTATCACGTGCGTCCATCAAGGACGATCCGCGCTACCAGAATCCGGCGTTGCTCGAAGCCGCGTGGGCGTTGCCGGTGGCGCAAAAATACCGCGAGAGTTTTGAGTATCAAGTGAACCCGATGTTCTGCGGACCAGCCACGGCGGTGAATGTGCTGAAGTCACTGGGCATCAAGAAATATCAACAGTCCAATGTATTCGACCCGTCGCGCATCAGCTATTTCAAGGCGCTTGCGGCCGGGTTGACGTTGGATGAGATGGCGACCCTGGTACATGACGCGAGCGGCCGGAAGGTGACGGCGCTGCACGACTTGACCCTGGCGCAATTTCGCGAGCACCTCCAGCGCAGCAACGACCCGACGTTGCGCTACACCATCAATTTTCACCGCAAGCCATTGTGGGGTTACAGCGCCGGACACCATTCGCCCATCGGCGGTTATCTGGAAAAGGAAGACTTGGTGTTTGTGCTGGACGTCTACGACCCGTTCAAGCCGTTTCTGGTCAGCAGCGAACGGCTGTTTGAAGCCATGAATACCGTGGACGATGAGGCGGGCAAAACGCGCGGCTTGTTGTTGATCACGCATTAAACTTCACGCCGTGCTATTGGCGGCTCGCCATATCCATTTCTTCCGCAGGTTGCAACTGTTGAGGCGGAAATATTTCAGCGGGTGGCTGCGCCTGTACCGGCAACCAGAAAGAAAACTCCGATCCTTGTCCCTGCACGCTGGTCGCCTGAATTTCACCACCCAGCATTTCACAGAAGCGGCGGCACAACATCAATCCCAGTCCGGTGCCTTCGTGTTTGCTGCCGACGGACTCGGCTTGTACAAAAGGGTGAAACAGTTTTTGCAAATCCGCGTGCGCCATACCCGCGCCGGTGTCGCGCACGCTGAAATAAATCCGCGCCGGGTCAGTGTCGACACCCGCTGCCACGGTCACGGTAATGGTACCGTCCTGGGTGAATTTGCAGGTATTGCTGAGTAGGTTAAACAGCACCTGACGAATGCGGATCGGGTCCGAATACATGGTGACCCCGGCGACGGCGAGATTCTTTTCCAGCCGGTTGCGGCCCTGTTTGAGTAACGGCTCGACCATCAGCAGCGTGTCGTTCACTAAAACGCCAATATCGAACGACACCCGCTCAAGCTGCATCTTGCCGGCCTCGACTTTGGATAAATCCAGCACGTTATTGATGAGCGACAGCAGATGTTGTCCGGCGCTGCGAATTTTGCGCAAATCAGCGCTGGCGCTATGGTTCCCATCGGCCACCGCTTCTTCGTCCAGCAACTCACTGTAACCAATGATGGCGTTCAACGGCGTGCGTAACTCATGGCTCATGTTGGCGAGGAACACGGACTTCTCGCGGCTGGCGGACTTGGCTTGCAACATGGCGTGTAACGCGGTGTTGAGCTCGGCGTTTTGCGCGAGGATGTTGAGTTGTGCGTTCTGCATCTCCGTCAGCAGCTCGTTCAACCCCTGTTGCAACACACCGAATTCGTCACTGCGCGTGTCCGTGATGCGCAAGGCAAAATCACGCTGCTGGGTTACGTGGCGCATGAAGCGCGTCAACTGCAATACCGGGCGAGTGAAAAAGCGTTGGAAAAACAGCGCGGACGCTATCGAAATCAACAGCAGCGCCGCGACGAGCACGGCAAGATCGTTGTAATAGTCACTGATACCGGCGCGCAGTTTGTCGCCGGAAATGACTAATTCCACACGCCCGTAAATCGTGTCTTGGTCGGTAATCGCACGCGTGATGGTGAACCGATCCAGGCTGTTTTCTTTTTCTTCGGCGTCGGCGTCGGCGCGGTTCGGTAATGGGTCACGCAGGAATTGAAACAGTCCGGCCCCTTCCGCATTGTAGAGAGTCAGGCTATGAATCAGCGGAAACGAGGTCAGTTGATGCACCAGATTCGCAGCGCCGTCCGGATCGCCGAGCACAATGAGCTTGAGGAAATCTTGCGACATGGCGTCGGCGACCGAGCGCGCTTCATTCGTTGCCCACAGATGCAGGGTGCGCGTGTGTTTGAACGTTTCTATCGACACCGCGACCAGCGCCACCAGCATCGCGGCGACAAACATCGCGAGTAACAACTGGCCACGGATATTCAGTCGAAACAGCAGGCTCATGGAAGCAGGGCGCCAGGTCAGGACACTACGAT
>JANOOV010000094.1:0-4584 GCA_031421535.1 Gammaproteobacteria bacterium | reverse complement strand
CATCATGGATCACGGCAAGATCCTGGTCACCGGCACGCCGCAAGAATTAATCCGCACGCTGATCGAGCCCCATGTGGTGGAAGTGCGCGGTCCTGACATTAGTGCGTGGGTGAGTGCGGTGGCGACGCCGCTTACGCAGCGCATCGAGCTGGTTGGTGACACGGCGTTTTGCTACTGCGTCGACGAACAACCATTGTTGCAAGCGCTCAGCGGTCATTCGGAGTAACAGTTTTCCAGCCGCCGCGCCAACATCGAAGATGTTTTTTTAAAACTGACCGGCCGCGACCTGCGGGATTGATATGCCTCTCGACTTCTCCCCACCTTCGCTAAGCCTGCGCTGGATTGTTGTCTGGAAGCGGCACTTCTACGTGTGGTGGAAAGTGCTGGGTCCGAGTTTGCTCGCCAATTTCGGCGAGCCGCTGTTGTATCTGCTGGCGCTCGGCTACGGGCTGGGCGGCATGATCGGCCCGGTGCAGGGCATGGACTACATGGCGTTTCTCGCCACCGGCATCATCTGCTCCAACGCCATGAACACCGCAACGTTAGAAGGCATGTACGCCACGTTCACGCGGCTGGCGATGCAGCGCACCTGGGACGCCATGCTCGCCGCGCCACTGACGCTGGACGACATCGTTATCGGCGAAATCATCTGGTGCGCCACGCGCAGCGTGATCAGTTGCGCGGCGATTTTTGTCGTGGCGGTATTTTTAAGCCCGGTGCAGTGGAGTGCCTTCGTCCCCGTGATGCTGTTAGTGTTTATTACCGGATTTTGTTTCGGTGCAATGGCGCTGATCGTCACCGCCTTCGCCAAAAATTACGATTTCTTTTTGTACTACTTCACCTTGGTGATCACGCCGTTGATGTTGCTCAGCGGCGTGTTTTTTCCGCTCGACACGATGCCGCCGTGGATTCAATGGGCGGCCCATGCGTTGCCTTTGGCGCATGCTGTCAACATCGTGCGCCCGTTGATGACGGGTGCGCCGCTGGACAATGTGCTGCTGCATCTCGGTGTGATTGCGGCCTACGGGATTACCGCCACCTCGATTGCGATTGTGCTGATGCGACGGCGCATGCTGGTGTAGATGTGGTGGGGCACGCTGAGTCGCGGAGCCTGATGCTGCGAGGGTGCATCTAGCGATTCTGCGCATATTACACAACGCATGGAAGACACTTGCTATTGACAGTTCGGCGGTCTGTACTTACCATCCTCTCCTTTTTGAAGACGGGCTACGGAGAAGCATGCTCATGAAGACGTTAAGCGCCAAGCCTGCCGAAGTTAAGCATGACTGGTATGTTGTCGACGCGGCGGGTAAAACCCTCGGTCGTCTGGCGACTGAAATTGCACGCCGTTTACGCGGCAAGCACAAGGTTGAATTCACGCCGCACGTGGATACGGGCGACTACATCGTGGTCATCAACGCCGGTAAAGTAACGGTCACCGGCAACAAGGCCGAAGACAAGGTGTACTACAGCCATTCGGAATATCCGGGCGGTTTGAAGTCGATCGCGTTCAAAGACCTGCTGGCGACCAAGCCGACGCGCGTGATTGAAATTGCTGTGAAAGGCATGTTGCCGAAAAACCCGCTCGGGCGCGCGATGTTCCGCAAGCTCAAGGTGTACGCGGGTGCGGAGCACATGCACGCGGCGCAGGTTCCCAAAGTTTTAGAAATCAAGTAACGAGATAAATCGATGGCCACAAATCAGCATTACGCCACTGGGCGGCGCAAGAGTTCCACCGCTCGGGTGTTTTTGAGTACCGGCAGCGGCACCATTACGGTGAATGCGCGTCCGATTGACCATTACTTCGGTCGTGAAACCGCACGCATGTTGGTGCGTCAACCGCTGGTCGCGGTGGATATGGCTGACAAAATCGATATCGCGGTGACCGTCAGCGGCGGTGGCGATACCGGACAAGCGGGCGCGATTCGTCACGGCATAGCTCGCGCATTGACGGTGTACGACGAAACTTTGCGTTCGGCCTTGCGTAAAGGCGGGTTCCTCACGCGCGATGCGCGCGAAGTGGAACGCAAGAAAGTGGGTTTGCACAAAGCGCGTAAGCGCCCACAGTACTCCAAGCGTTAAAGAAACATTCCGAACACAACGCCGAAGCGCGCCTTGCGCTTCGGCGTTTTTGTTTACGGGCAGGGCGTTGGCTTGCTGCCCTCGGCGATCTTGATTATTCTTGCTCGCGTTCAACCCAGATTTTCCATTAGCCCTCGTCGCGAGGGCGCGCAGGGTGCTGGAGATGCGCGAGAAAAACTGAAAAACACGCGGAGTCATAGTCACTCTATGGTGACAGCGTGTTTTTCAGTTTTTCTCGTGCAGATTCGGCGCCTTGCGCGGCCGCAGTAGAGTGCTAATGGAAAATCTGGGTTCAAGCTTCAGAACGGTGTTGCCTTGTAAAGATGGGGGATCGTCTAGCGGCAGGACTACGGACTCTGACTCCGTAAACCTAGGTTCGAATCCTAGTCCCCCAGCCAAATTGTTTTTACCCCGGCAGCGCACAGCGCCACGGATGTGAGCAGATGAAAAGCGAACGAGTCAGCTTTCTCAATGCGCGTGACCTCCGTCTGGCGGCGCGTCTTGACCTTCCTTCCCGGCACACGCCCAAAGCCTTTGTGTTGTTCGCACACTGCTTTACCTGCAGCAAGGAATTCAAAGCGGCAGTCAATATCGGTAAAACACTGGCGCGTGCCGGATTCGGCGTGCTGCGTTTTGATTTCACCGGGCTTGGGGAGAGTGAAGGGGAGTTCCCCGACACCAACCTCACCAGCAATATCGACGACGTGCTGTCGGCGGTGCGGTTTTTAAAAATCCATTACGCCGCGCCGCAGATTTTAATCGGCCATTCGTTCGGCGGCATCGCGATGTTAAAAGCGGCGCGCGCGGTACCCGCGTCGGTGGCGGTGGTGACGATTGCGACGCCGTCCGATCCCAAGCATGTGTTGGAGCACTTTGGTGAAAGCCGCGCAGCGATCGAAAGTGAAGGCAGCGCCGAGGTTCAGGTGTTGGGGCACCGCGTGCGGATCAAGCGCCAGTTCATCGACGACGTCATGGCGGCCGAGGTGCAAGCCGACTTGCGTGATCTGGGCAAAGCGCTGCTTATCCTGCACGCGCCGGGCGACGACGTGATCAGCATTGACCACGCCGCACAATTGTTTGCGCACGCGCGCCACCCCAAAAGTTTCGTGACGCTGGATAGCGCCGATCATTTATTATCGGATCGCTCCGATGCCGCCTATGCGGGCGCATTGATCGCGACCTGGGCGAGTCGTTACCTCACGCCCGTCAGCCATCAGGACGTCGCATCGGACAGTGATGGCGCCAAGCCGCCTCAGCAGGCAGTAGAACCCACCGCGCTGTTCGCGCAATTTTTGTGATGAGGGCTCAGTGATGAATACACCCACGACCGGTGGCGCGCCGACCGCTGCCAATGATATTGAACGCTTGAAGACGGTGCTCAACCACAATCCGGATGACCTCGTGGCCGCCGTGAGTTTGGGAAATATTTATTTCGATCAGGGCGAGGCGGCGCAGGCGATTGTTTATTATTCCTACGCGCTGCGCATTAAACCCGATCAGCCGGAGGTGTGGACGGACATGGGCACCATGTACTGGCGCAATGGCGACGTGGCATTCGCCGAACGGGCGTATCGCCATGTGCTTAAAACCCATGCCGGATTCGGTAACGCCTACATCAACCTGGGGCTGTTGCTGCGCGACGCCAGACGCAACCTTGGGCAAGCCTGTGCGTTGTGGAAAGATCTGGTGGAGCGTTACCCGAATCACGCCTCGACCCCACGCGCCCGAACCCTGTTAGCGGAGACGTTTCTGCAGCTGGGTTAACCCTGGAAGCGGATCGTCATAAAGCCATGCTTCACAAATCGCATGCTCTTCGCATGTAGGCAGGCAGGGCAATCGCGTGCCGTATGCCCAGCGAATGCGTGGTGTACGGGTCGTGTATGATGCGGCTGCTGGTAATTCGACTGGGGGTTTTATGAAAAACATGACATGGATGATCGTATTAACGCTGTTACCGCTGTTAGCACACGCCGACGATGTTACGAAAATCGACGCGATAGAGAAAAAAGTCGACGTGATCGACAAGAAGGTCGATACGGTGATCGAGAAGCAGGGGCGCATCTATAGCAAAGTCGAGAATGATCCGCTGCGGGGACGAAAATACGGCGTCGAATTGAATCTGTTTCGCTTGCTGACCATCGAGGATGATTACCGTTCCTTCAGTGGTACGGTGTCGTATTTCAATCACGCGCTCAATGCCGAAATTGCGCTGCCGTTTTTTTACTCGTCGGATAAGAACAGGTATGCGTACACCGCTGAGAATCAGCGTTTTACCTTGTACACCCTGGATGCGCACTACCGCCATTTTTTGGGTGACACCGTCAATGGATTTTATATTAGCGGTTTTGGTCGTTTCGCACGGCTGCATGGAAGAACGGGTGATGACTGGGATTGGTTTTTTGGTAGCAACGCAACGCCCGCCCCCTACGCAACGGAAAACAAATTCGGTATCGGTGTCGGCATCGGCTACCGCATCTTTTCAAAAAACAACATCTACTGGGG
>JANOOV010000093.1:0-2171 GCA_031421535.1 Gammaproteobacteria bacterium | reverse complement strand
GAATTTTCCGCCCGCGACGCGCGCAGCGTGCTTACACACCGCGCCCATCATGGCCCGCTGCATGTGCAGAAGCCGTTTTATCCGGAGGCCGACGGCACTTGCCACATTTATTTATTACATCCGCCCGGAGGGGTGGTGGGTGGCGATGCCTTGCAGATCGACCTCACCGTGCACCAAGGTGCGCAGGCACTGGTCACAACACCTGCCGCCACCAAATTTTATCGCAGCGGCGAACGTTATGCCGCGCAAACATTGCGGGCACGCGTTGCCGACGCAGCGACACTGGAATGGCTGCCGCAAGAAACCATCGTGTTCGACGGCGCCTGGGCACGTAACAGCACGCGCGTGGAGCTTAAGCGCGATGCGCGCTTTATCGGCTGGGAAGTGGTGTGTCTGGGCCGCCCTGTCAATCACGAAACTTTCACGCGCGGTGTCTGGCAGCAACGCCTGGAAGTGTGGCGCGACGGCACGCCGCTGTGCATCGACCGCAGCGACGTGCGCGGCAATGCCCTGCTGCTGACGCAGGCGTGGGGCTGGGCGGGTTACAGCGTTAGCGGCGTGTTGGTATGCGCGGCAGCGGATTTGCCGCGCGGGCTGTTGCCGATCTTGCGCGAATCCTGCACCGCATTGCAACACGACGGCGTGTTTGCCGCGACCCAGTTGCGCGGCGCGCTGGTCTGCCGTTATCTTGGCCACCATGCACAACACGCGCGCGTGTGTTTGCAACGTGCGTGGGAAATAGTTCGGCCGGTGATTCTTGGCAAGATCTCGCAAGCGCCGAGAATTTGGAATACGTAAAATGGTGCGCAGTGCGTACCCTACGGGCGACCCATGGAACTGACTCCACGCGAAAAAGACAAGCTGCTGATTTTCACCGCCGGGTTGCTGGCCGAACGGCGTAAGGCGCGCGGCTTGAAATTAAATTATCCGGAAGCGGTTGCCTACATCAGCGCTGCAATTCTGGAAGGTGCGCGCGACGGGCGCAGCGTTGCAGAATTGATGAGTTATGGCGCCACGCTGTTGTCGCGCGCTGACGTGATGGACGGCATCGCGGAATTGATTCCCGATGTACAGGTAGAAGCAACCTTTCCGGACGGCACCAAACTGGTCACCGTGCATCACCCGATTATTTGAGTTTCAATTGACGAGACCTGCCATGATCCCCGGCGAAATCATCAGCCAAGACGGCGACATCGAACTCAATGTTGGCCGTAACACCGTTGCACTGACCGTAGCCAATCATGGCGACCGACCGATTCAGGTCGGCTCGCATTACCATTTTTTTGAAACCAATAACGCCTTGGTGTTCGAGCGTGACAAGGCACGTGGCTATCGGTTGAACATCGCCGCCGGAACCGCCGTGCGCTTTGAACCGGGACAAACGCGTGATGTGGAGCTGGTGGAATATTCCGGCGCGCGGCTGGTGTATGGGTTTCAGGGGAAGGTGCAAGGACTCTTGTAGGAGCGCCGCCCTCGGCGCGATGTTTTTGCGATGCGAACCAATCGCGCCGGGGGCGGCGCTCCTACATAACACCACCAAAATAATCGTAACCCGGTAAACAACATGACCAAAATCTCCCGCCGCGCCTACGCCGACATGTTCGGCCCGACCACCGGCGACCGCGTGCGGCTGGCCGACACCGAACTGTTCATTGAGGTCGAAAAAGATTTCACGATCTACGGCGAAGAGGTGAAATTCGGCGGTGGCAAAGTCATCCGCGATGGCATGGGTCAAAGCCAGCGCACCTCAACTGAAACAGTCGACACCGTGATCACCAACGCGCTGATCGTCGATCACTGGGGCATCGTCAAGGCCGATATCGGCATCAAGGCCGGGCGCATCGCCGCCATCGGCAAGGCGGGCAATCCGGACGTACAACCGGGCGTGACCATCATCATCGGACCGGGCACGGAAGTGATTGCGGGCGAAGGTCTGATCGCGACCGCCGGAGCCATCGACGCACATATTCATTTCATCTGCCCGCAACAAGTTGATGAAGCGCTGATGTCCGGCGTCACCACGATGATCGGCGGCGGCACCGGACCTGCCACCGGCACCAATGCGACCACCTGCACGCCGGGACCATGGCATATCGAGCGCATGTATCAGGCGGTGGAAGAATTGCCGATCAATTTCGGCTTTCTAGGCAAGGGCAACGCGAGCTTGCCAG
>JANOOV010000092.1:0-4929 GCA_031421535.1 Gammaproteobacteria bacterium | reverse complement strand
CGGCCGCACGCTCAGCAACAGCCTGCTGAACCTGGGCTTTTACGACGAATGCGAACGCGCGCTGCGTGAGCTCGGTCTGGAGCTGGAAGATCTGAGCACGTTGGAGTTTGACGCGGCGTTAGGCAACGGTGGGTTAGGGCGGCTGGCCGCGTGTTTTCTGGATTCGATGGCAACGCTGAATTTGCCCGGCTACGGCTACGGCATTCGCTATGAATACGGCATGTTTACGCAGCGCATCGAAAATGGCCAACAAGTGGAACATCCCGACAACTGGTTGCGTTACGGAAACGCGTGGGAGTTCGCACGCCCGGAAGTATTGCACCCGGTGAAGTTCTACGGCCGCGTGGTGGATTTCACGGATGAAGATGGCAAGCTGCGGCACCAATGGATGGAAACCGACGATGTGATGGCGATGGCCTACGATACGCCGACGCCCGGTTACAACACCGAGACGGTAAATAATATGCGGTTGTGGTCCGCAAAAGCCACGCGCGATTTCAATCTGAAATTTTTTAACGAAGGCGATTACATCAAGGCGGTGGAAGAAAAAAACGGCTCGGAGAATTTGTCGAAAGTACTGTACCCGGACGACACCACCAAAATGGGGCGTGAGCTGCGTCTCAAGCAGCAGTATTTTTTTGTCACCGCATCGCTGCAGGATATTCTGTATCGCTTCGCCAAATACCACGACGACTTCGATATCCTGCCGGACAAGGTTGCAATTCAGTTGAATGACACGCATCCGTCGATTGCGATTGCCGAATTGATGCGCATCCTGATCGATAAACACCGCCTCGAATGGGACAAAGCGTGGGACATCACCACACGCACGTTTGCCTACACCAATCACACCTTGCTGCCCGAGGCGCTGGAAACCTGGCCGGTGGTTCTTTTCGAGCGCGTGCTGCCACGCCATCTGCTGATCATTTATGAAATCAACCAGCGCTTTCTACGTTCTGTCATGCACTGGCGCCCAGGCGATAACGATTTGCTCAAGCGCATGTCGATCATCGGCGAAGACGGGGGTAAGTGCGTGCGTATGGCGCATCTGGCGATCATCGGCAGCCACAAGGTCAACGGCGTTGCGGCGTTGCATACCGATCTGATGCGGCAAACGATTTTCGCGGATTTTTATGCCTTTGAGCCGGAAAAATTCATCAACATTACCAACGGCATCACGCCGCGCCGCTGGCTCAATCAGAGTAACCCGGGCTTGACACAATTGATCACCGCACGCATTGGCTCGGGTTGGACCGCCGATCTGTTTGGTTTGCGTGAGCTTGCGCCGTTGGCGACGGATGCAAATTTTCGCGCGCAATTTCGCGACGTCAAACGCGCCAACAAGGAAAAATTCGCGCGTCTGGTAAAGCAGCATTTGGGTTTGGTGCTGAACATCGATTCGTTGTTCGACGTGCAGATTAAACGCATTCACGAGTACAAGCGTCAGTTGCTCAACGTGTTGCACATCGTGACGTTATACAACCGCATTCGCGCCAATCCGGGTGGCGACTTTGTTGCGCGCACTGTTATTTTCGGCGGCAAAGCGGCGCCGGGCTATTACCTGGCCAAGCTCACTATCCGGCTGATCAACGACATTGCGGACATTGTGAATAACGATCCAGCGGTCGGGGATCGCCTGAAGGTGGTGTTTATCCCCAACTACGATGTCTCGACGGCGGGCGACATCATTCCGGCGGCCGATCTGTCGCAGCAGATTTCCACGGCGGGAACCGAAGCTTCGGGCACCGGCAACATGAAGCTCGCGCTGAACGGCGCGCTCACCATCGGCACGCTGGACGGCGCCAACATTGAAATTCGCGAGGAGGTGGGTGAAGACAATTTCTTTATCTTCGGGTTGACGGCGGCGGAAATTCAAAACTGGCAACGTAACGGCTACAACCCCTGGCATTTTTACGACACGCAGCCGGAATTGAAACATGCGTTGGACATGATCAGTACCGGCTATTTTTCGCCCGGTGACGCGGATCGCTTCCGGCCGATTTTCGACGCGTTGACTGCGCAGGGCGACCGCTACTTTTTGCTTGCGGACTACGCGTCGTATATTGCCTGCCAGGCACATGTCGATGCACTCTACCGCGATAAAGAAGAGTGGACGCGCAAAGCGATTTTAAACGTGGCGCACATGGGTAAATTTTCCAGCGACCGCACCATCGGCGAATATGCGCAGAAGGTTTGGGGGGCGAGCCCAAGTAAACCAAAGTAACCGCAACGATAAATTTAGGGCACTTCTATAAATTCAGAGTTCGCCCAAATGCAAGGCGCGGAAAAAATTTCGCCGCGCGCATATGTTGATAGGTAAGCAAGAAATTTTTTCCGCAACGCAGCAGTTGGCGACCGCCATATATGGCGGAAGGTAGAGCAACGCAGGAGCAGTTGCCGGGATGAAATCTGGATTTCATAGAGGTGCCCTTTACTCGTTACGCGGGGCGGAGAGCGCCTCGATCAACTGGTCTTCCAGTTCGATGCGATCTGCCAAAATGACGCCCAGCGTAGAGAGGTCGGTTTCCAGCCGCTCAAGATTTTCGCAGTGGTCCTGGCAGTCGTATTTGTCGTTGAAGTCGAGAATCTGCTGGGTGCTGTCGGCAATGTCGGGGTAAATGCGTTCGGCCACATCATTGACCGGCTTGCGGCGCTCTTTGTTCTCATCGATAAAGCGATACAGTTGAAAGTGTGCACCCGCCGTATAATCGATCAGCGACGCGCAGAACTCCTGCAACAATTTCTGCGTCGTTTTGTTGGATTTGAACGGCTTGTTTGCCGCCAACCGGCTGTAGAGCGATAAAGTATTGGTGCGTGAGGAAACCAAAGTTTGTAGTTGTTTTTGTGAATCGGCACGACGTTCTTGGCGAGTTTGCGCCGACATAATGATCTCCTTGCGGTGAATACGACGGACAGTGAATCTATCGTAGCGCTGATTCTTTTTCAACGGCGTGTCGGGAACATATGCCTACGCCACACAAATTAACAGTAATTAACAGTAACTGGGCTCATGTGCATCATGAAGAAGCCGATATGGGTTACACAGTTCTTAAGGAGTTTTAGAACGATGAGAGCGGATCAAAAAAACCGGTCGACACGAGTGCGGCTGACCCCCGCAATCACTGCATTCTTGGGTCTGTTTTTTTCGTCAACGTCGATTGCGGGACCGCTCGACACGTTGAAGCCCGGGGAGTGGTATGAAACGCCCAGTTCCACATTAAGGGCAGTGGATCCCTGTCGAGCGCGCAACTGTGTTTACTCTGGCGTGGAAGGACAGGACGCCGTGATGGACTCCTGGAGCGGCGGGGCCTTCGACACCACACGCAACCGCCTGATCGTCTGGGGCGGCGGACACGAAGCCTATGCCGGCAACGAAGTTTATGTTTTTGACATCAATACCGGCGCGTGGTCGTTGGCAACTCAGCCATCGACAGCGATATCAAGAGATACGCTTTACTATCCGGACGGCAAGCCCACTTCCCGTCATACCTACAACAATTTGGTTTACGCGCCAAATATAGACAAATTTCTCAGCGTGAGCGCATCCGCCTTATATGGCAACGGACAGTCCGGCGGGAATGCGACAGACGCATTTGATTTTAATACCAGCACTTGGACGCAACTCGCCTCGGTTCCTCCCAGCACAGGTTACGCAAGTTCCATTGCATCCGTTACGGCCTACGATTCCGTGACCGGACATGTCTGGTATCACAACACGTTATCAGGCGATTTATCGGAATTCGACCCGGTAAAGAATACGTGGATCAAGCATCGTAGCGACTACCTGCCTTACTACTCCACCCTGGCGGTTGACGTAGTGAATCGAAAACTGGTTGCACTGGGCGACAGCAACCCGGTGTTGGTATGGGACCTGACCAACCCGGGCAGCGCGCCGATCACGCCGACGACCAGCGGCGACAAGACCATTGAAAATTCGAGAGCTCCTGGTTTTGTCTACGATCCCGTGAGCAAAGTCTTTGTGGGGTGGAGCGGAGGCTCGGCGGTCTACACCCTGAATCCAGCCACGTGGGTCTGGACCAAAATCAACCCGGCGGGCAGCAATACGGTCACGCCCACCGCCGCCGAGGACCGAGGAACCTATGGCCGTTTCCAGTACGTGCCCGGCAAGAACGTCTTCGTCGCCGTAAACCGGACCACCGAAAATGTATACTTTTACAAATTCAGCAGTGGCTCCGTGACCGCGCCGACGGTGTCTCTTGGTGCTGCTCCCGCCACGACACTGAGCCCGCAAAGTGTCCTGACGTTGACATGGACCAGCACCGACACCATAAGTTGTACCGCAAGCGGCGCGTGGGCTGGGGCGAAGCCCGCCAACGGTACGGAGGAGATCGCAGGCGTGACGGCCAGCGGCATCTACATGCTCAGTTGCAGCGGTGCTGGCGGGAACGTGGTGCAGAGTGTCGCGGTCACGGTGGAGTCAGCGAGTGTGGCAGAGGATGACCCAGTAGCAGCCAAAGCATCGGGTTCCGGTGCGTTACTGATCGCCGAGATTCTATTTCTATTGGGGCTGGGCGCAATTTTGCGTGCTATGCGGCGCACGCCATGTTGAACGTCATCCGAATACTGGTGTTGATGATATGCAATATGCCAGCGTTTGCGGCCGATGTTGCGACGCTGACGTTGACGAATACGGTGGGTACAGCGCAAGCCGATGTTGTTGCGACGTTTGGTCATTACTTCAAGGCGGGTGACATCCCCATCGGCAGCACGGTGATGGCAAAGGACAGTGGCGGCTCATCTGTTGGTAATTCGATCATTCTCCAAGCACTGCAAGTGGACAAAAAAGCCACGCACTCCGACGGCTCATTGCGCCACGCCATCCTCACCGCCAGACTCAATTCACTGGCGGGTAACGGCAGTGAAACGCTGACCTTATCCGCCCAGCCCAACAGCACCGCAGGCGCGCCC
>JANOOV010000091.1:0-14710 GCA_031421535.1 Gammaproteobacteria bacterium | reverse complement strand
ACGCTGCGCGTGCAGCACTAGCCCTGACGAACACCGCACCGGCCCGGCGTGATCCGCAACGAGCGGGGGGTATCAGGGTGATGTGGTGATCGAGCAACCATCGCGAGCACCGCGAAAAGACCTCCAGCGGTCCGGCGATATCGAGAATTTGCGCATCGTCATAGCCATACATGACAACGTGCTGCGTGCGGTGGTGATTCTTGAGCGGTACTTTTCCTGGCATTACAAAGGTGTCCAATCCGTTCGCAATTCTGTAGGTACCACGTCGCTACATGTCGATTTATGCGGCAATCGACTCTGGTTCGTCAAGTGTCCTTCGGTTGTTTTACGTCGGGCCGCGATGCATGGGTTTATCCTTCGTGCATTGGCCGCCTATCGTTGTGACCGATACAGGTTCAATGCATTACACAAGGTCCGCGCGCCAAGCTTTCGGTAGATGTTGCGTTGATGGGTGCGAATGGTTTCGTAGCTGATGCCAAGTTCTCGAGCGGCATATTTCGATCCCAAGCCACGGGCCAGCGCCTGCATGACTTCTTGTTCACGCGGGGTCAGGGGCGAGTGCAGCATTAAATTGTTATTGGCACGCACGACTTCGACTGCATCGCCTCGCAGTGTTAGGTTATTCGCAATTATGCTGGACATTGCTGCGCCTCCCTCTTCAGCACCCATGCCCACCCGTCTGCACACACGGCGGGTACGCAGACAGGACTGTTAATCCATTGCGATCAGTCTTCACGATCACCGGACGTGTGCGCTCGCCGGTCACGGGATCAATGTCGTTCGACAGCATCACGAAACCGCCGTCGGCGGATCGGATCACCGCAACCGGAGTTCCCCAGGGAGCATAGGGGTAGCTGGACCAGTTGAAGGGTAGTCCCGTGCTGTCGAGCCGCTGCAGCATGGAATAGCCTTTGCCGTCATTGGCTCTTGAAAAGAGAATGTACCCACCATCAGGCATTTCGAGCAGCGGGATTGACGTCGCCGGAGTGAACGTCGCTTGCGAGGACAAATCGTAGGGCAGCACAATCGAGCGCAACCAGGAGACCGTGCCTTGCGCGGTTATTTTGAGTAATGACGTCGTTGGCAGGGTATCCGTTCCCACCACAATGTAGCCGCTGTCCAGCGTCTGAAATCCGTGCTTGATGTCCATGAAACGACCCGCGTTGGTCGTCGCAGTCCATTCGGTGATGCCATTGGTACCGAGCTTGACGATATAGGGATAGTTGCTGGATTCGACTCCGGCATAGTCACCGAACAACACATAGCCGCCGTCGAGGGTTTTCTCCATGGCGGTTGCAGCGTGCCCGCCGCTGGCAATCTGATTCGCCAAGAGAGTTTTCGACCACAGTTTCCGGCCCGCCGTGTCGACACCGACAATAAAGCTTTTGCTTGCCGTACGCGCCATCACTGTTGCGCCGAAAGCGGTAAGCTTCACTTCCGCATCGGTGCATGGGCACGCGCCGGTATACATCTTTAGCCATTGTTGAGCCCCGGCCCCATCGGTTTTCATCAGGTACAAATCGGGGCTGGTGTGGTTGTTCAGGCTGGTCGTTGATCCGGCGACCAGATAGCCGCCGTCCGGTGTCGGTTTCACATCGAATGCGGTATCAGCATAAGCATCAACCGGCGTGAGTGTGACTTGCCAGGCGGTGGCGCCGACGCCATTGAGCTTTGTCAGCACGGCATCGCTGGTCGGTCCAGCGGATGAAGCCGCCGCAGCCGTGGTACCGGCGAGAATAAACCCACCATCCAGAGTTTCGTGAATGGCATGGGCCTGAAAACCGGAGAGGTTAGTTCGAAACAGGCCAACGTAAAGAAGGCGAGTGTCAGCACTATAAGGAGCAGCTAATCCAAGCCCGAATTTATTAAACGCTTCCACCGCCCAAAAATATTGTCCGGCACCGAGGTTGAGCGACAGGGTCGTGGCGGCGGTCCTGGTGCAAGTAACAAGGCGGTTGTTGTCATACGCCCTTACGCAGAGTTGATATTCCGTTGCGAATGCCATCGCCGACCAGGAAAACTCCACCGGCATATTGGGCAATACGGGACTTTCCGCTGCGGGAAGCAGGAGTTGCGGTGCTTCGGGCCCCGCAATTTCAAACTCCATCTCTTGGTAGCCGTAGCTGTAGTCGGGGCGGAAGGGCATCCAGTTTCCAAAGTTTCCGTGTGCGTTCACGGCCCGGATGAGCCAGGAATACTTGCTGGATTTTGTGAATACGGGAAGTTGGACTGCGGTCTCCACGGTGGTGAGCGACAAGTTCAGGCGCGAATTGTCGTAGACGTCCCAAACGCGGATTTCGTATACGGTGGCACCCGTAATCGCGAGCCACGTCAGCGTCAGGTTCACGGTGTTGCGTAGCACTGCGCGATGCTCGGGAGTAGCGCCGTGCAATACGAAACTTCCCCGATTCAATGACGCCGCCACGCGGTAATCGTAAGTCGCGCCAAACTGTGAAGTAACGCGGATGATAAGTTCGAGATCGCGCTCAATATCGCTCCAAAAGTACGGATTCCAATCGACACGGTAAGGTGGCGTGGTGGCGGTGCCGACCGATTCGCCCTCGACGAAATACTCAACTTTTGCAATCGCATGCTGAAACGCAAACTCGGCCGTTAACGGCGTCTGTTCGCTCATGTTGCGGTACTGACCTTCGGCAACAATCAGTTGGTAATTGTCGCGGCCGTAGGGGAATGGATCGATGGAATCCGGAACGCCGTCGTTATCGTCGTCGATGTCGAGATTGTTGGTTTCGCCATCATCGTCGGTGTCTAGAAACATGCGGATATCCGGTACGGACAACGCTTCGCCGACCGCTTGCACACTGCGTTTTTTCAAGTTCGCGGTAATGGTGTCGGCATTCAGCAAGCGACTGGCTGCAATCAACCCATCAATAAAGTCTGCCTTGATCGCGCCATCTTGCGTAAAGTCATCCGCCATGGAATTGATCAGCAACGTCAGCTCGGCATCAATGGAGGTCTTGTTACCTGAGGCCTTGGTGGTGGCGTACTGGTAGGCGGTTGCGGACACCGCCAACAGGTAGGCGTTACCGATTTCGGACGTGGCGTTTACGTTATACAGCGACAAGCTCGTGAACTCGGGCAATTTTTCGACGCGAAACACCGGCGTGAGGGCAGCCAACAACTCCGCGCGCGCCTGGGCTTCTGCGACCGCCGCCGTGCTGCCCGCGCGAATGAGAAAAAGGATCCGTCCGTGGATCAAATGCGTTAGCAAGTTTACGTCTGCCTTCCTGCTTGAGCTCGCATCGGCAAAATAAACTGCGCGCAACAACAGCGTTCCCTGCGAAAGCCCCCCGGTTAACTCGTTAAAATGATACCCATCTGCGATGATTTCAAAGCTTCCTGCCTGCGCCATCTCGGCAGCGAAATCGCCCAGGTCGTTGGAGGTCGTGGTGATGACGGCATCCGTGGACGACTGCGATCCGGCTTCCAGCAACCGGCCGATGGTCACGCGCGAGCCGATAACAAAAGGCCCCTTCTGCACCGCACCGGCGATCTTGATTTTCGGCGCGACTCCGGTCCCCACCACACCATCATCACCCGCACATCCCGCGAGAAACGCGGCGAGCAGTACGGCACAGATAAATTTCCCCGCCCATTTTCGTTTCATCACTCACCCCTCACATCGTGTTTTGCACGTAATAAATTCCCAACCCCACCCGCCCGCGCGTCTCTCCGGGCCGTAGTGGTTGCAGCGATTTTTTCTTGGCCGAAAGCCAGCGGTTCATCTCCAGCAGCAACGCTTCGGATTTTTCGCGACTGATCTGCTCGAACTCCTCGATCACCTCCGCCGGAAGATCGTGATACACAATCTGGCGCTGAAAATAGGGCTTGGCGGATTCACCGGAAATGTTGTGCCGAATGGTTTCCAGCAAATCCGTTGCACACAATCCCAATACCGCGAATTTTTCCGCGTCGTCCTCGGACGGAATAAATCCCGGCGCAATCAGGCGCACCCGGTCGTTGTTCAGCGCAGTCACCGTGCCCAAACGCACCAGCTCATCAAGCACCGCGCGCGAAGAAATGTCGCCACTGTAGCGCTTCACCAATGACTGAAAGCTGGCAAGCTCCCCACGCAACGGCAGGGTGAGCGGCTTGCTTTTCTTGTTGAGAAATTCCGGGTCGGTGAGCCATCCGTTGATGACCCGCAATGCCCGGTTCGGCTGACTGTTAGGCGGCGTGAGCTCGCGCTCAGTGACCGTACTCAAGCGCATCACTTCTTTGCGGCTCAAGCCCGTTACCACCGCAACGCGTGCATAGGATTCTTTCCGTTCGGGCAGCGCGAAATTTTTGCGCGCCACCTGAACATAGGTGCGCCGCGCAAATTCGGTAAACACTTTGTGCGAAATTCGGTGCTTGAGAAGAATGCGAATCAACGGTTGCAGAAGCTGCAATGTTGCGCGATTAAGGGCTTGTTCTACGGGGTTCATGGAGAGGGATTATTTTCCCGTTTGTGTGTTTGGTCAATAAAAATCGCGTGCGTGAGGAATCCCTCCCGTGTAAAGCCGCGCGGGATAATGGTCAGAAAAGGGTATTTCTATTGAGGTAGGGGGAGTTCGCCGCTGACCCGGAAGCGCAGATAATGTTCCAGAATCAGTTGATGATCGAAAGCCAGTGGGGCGGGGAATTGGCCGGGTGCGAACAGCGAGACGCTTTTAGCGTCATCGAACGCGCGTGGCGTGCCGGTGGCGGTGGCGAGATACACGACGCTGACAGTGTGACCGCGCGTATCGCGGCGCGGGTCGGAGTAGCAGCCGAGCAGGGTCATGAGCATGACATTTAATCCGGTTTCTTCGAGTGCCTCACGTCGCGCCGCCTGTTCCAGTGTTTCGCCGACATCTACAAAGCCGCCGGGAAGCGCCCAGCCGTGCGGCGGGTAACGCCGCTCGATCAACACGATGGGACGACCGGGCTGGTCGATCAGTTCGATGATGATGTCAGCGGCCAGCAGTGGAGTGACGGGTATTGTCATTTATTGATGCGCTCCAGTAGGGCGAGGGCCTCTTGCGGCGTGTGGCTGGCCAGCAGGCGGGTGACGCGCGCGCGCAACTGACTGACGTCGCTGTTTTGAATCAGCGCTTTCACTTCCAGTAGCGATGCGGCATTCATGCTGAATTCGCGCAAGCCCAAACCCAGCAGCAGGCGTGTGTAACGCAGATCACCGGCCATTTCGCCGCACAACGTGACCGGTACGCGGGCATTTTTTCCGGCGCGGATGACGTTGCGAATCAGCATCAGCACCGCCGGGTGCAGCGGATCGAACAGGTGTGCGACATCGTGGTCGCCGCGATCCACCGCCAGCGTGTATTGCACCAGATCGTTGGTGCCGATGGACAGAAAATCCACACAGCGCACCAGACGCTTGGCCAATAAAGCCGCCGCCGGGGTTTCAATCACGCAGCCCAGCGGGATACGCGCGTTGAAGCGTTGTTTACGCGCGGCGAGTTCGGTTTTGGCTTCTTCCAGCAGTTGGGCAACCTGCACCAGTTCCTGCAAACCGGTGAGCATCGGGAACATGATGCGCGCCGTACCATGCGCCGAAGCCCGCAAAATGGCGCGCAACTGGGTTTTAAAATACTGCGGGTCACGCAGGCTGTAACGCACACCGCGCAAACCCAGGGCGGGATTGGTAGTGTCGGTCGGTGCGGCGCTGCGCACGGGTTTGTCGGCGCCGACGTCCAGGGTGCGAATGATGACCGGTGCGTCTTTGAACGCCTTCACGACGCGCGTGTAGGCGTGGCATTGCTCTTCTTCATCGGGCGGGGTAGCGCGATCCATGAACAAAAATTCGGTGCGGTACAGGCCCACGCCTGCGGCGCCATTTTTTTTCGCGGCGGCAATGTCGGTCGGTAGTTCGATGTTGGCGTACAGCTTGACGGCGTGCCGGTCGGTGGTGACGGCGGCGGTGCCGCGCAATTGCGTGAGCGAGGCGTGATAGCGCTTGAGTTCGCGCTGGCGATGCTGGAAATAATTGCTGATGTCAAGATCGGCACCGACGAGCAGTATCCCGCTTTGCCCGTCGATCACCAGAGTTTCATCGTCGCATACCGCACGCCGCGCATGGGTCACGCCGACTAATGCCGGTATGCCCAGGCTGCGCGCCAGAATGGCGGTGTGCGAGGTCGGCCCGCCGCGTTCCGCGACGATGCCGACGATGTCATGGTGTTGAAAAAATAACGTGTCCGCCGGGCTCACGTCTTCGGCGACGATGATGCGGCCGTGCAGGTGATCGGTGGATTGCGCTACGGTGTCTTGCGCGGGCAGCACCAGGGCGCGCTGGATGCGTTGCACCACGTGATCGACATCGTCTTTGCGCGTGCGCAAATAGGCGTCGTCCATGGCGTCAAAGATATCCACCAGCGTGTCACGTTGCAGTTGCAGCGCCCACTCGGCATTGCAACGTCGTGACGTGATGAGCTTGAGCGGGCCTTCGGTAAGCGTGGGGTCGTTGAGCATCAACAGGTGTGTGTCGATGAATGCGGCGATGTCGGGCGGTGTGCTTTTGGGGATCTGCTTGCGGATTGCGCGCAACTGTTCCAGCGCCTGATTTACCGCACTGCGGTAGCGTTCGATTTCACCGTGCACCTGTTCGGCGTCGATTGCATACTGCGGGACTTCCACCCGTTCGCGGCGCAACACCCGTGCCGGGCCGACTGCGTAGCCTTTAAAAACGCTGATGCCGTGTAACGCGAGAGCCATGAAAGCGTCGATCCCGCGAGATGCGTGTGGTATGGATTACTCGGATTCCCCAAACCGGTTATTGACTAATTCAACGAGATTGTCCAGCGCTTGTTGCTCGTCGCTGCCGTTGGCGATGATTTTGACGGTGCTGCCTTTGGCGGCCGCGAGCATCATCACGCCCATGATGCTTTTGCCGTTGACCGTACGCTGATTGCGCGCCAGTTGAATGTCGCTGCTGAAGCTCGATGCAAGCGTGACAAACTTGGCGGCGGCGCGCGCATGCAGGCCGAGTTTGTTGATGATGGGTACGTCGCGTTCGATCATTAACGAGGTCTCATTCCATTTCCAATTCAAAACGATACGTTGTTGCCCCGCCTTGCCGTGCTACAGCACTGTCTGCGGCAGGGCGCCTAGTCTCGCTTTGAATTGGAAATGGAATCATTGGCGCAGGTCTTTACACATCAGCACGCCGTCGCGTCCGCCGCTCACGGCTTTTTCCGCCAGTTCGGTCAGGCTTAACTTGGGGTAGTTCATCACACGCAACAACATCGGCAGGTTAACACCCGCGACCACGGCGGCGTGATGATTGAGCTGAAAGTTCCATGCAACGTTGCTGGGTGTGCTGCCGAATAAATCAGTCAACACCAGCACGCCGTCGCCGCTGTCGATGTCACGCGCCAATTGATGGGCGCGATCCAGCATGGCGTCGGGATCTCTATCGGTGGTCACGCTCAGCAATGCGGTCGGAATCGGCTGCGCGCCAAGCATGGTGATCGTCGCATCGAGCAACACGCGCCCCACGTCATGGTGCGTGATGATCAGTAGACCGACGCTCATGCCAGCTCCCGGTGGCGGGCCAGCACGCCGCTGCGTGATTTCGCGAAATGCTCGGCCAGGCGCCGGGCAAAATAGACAGAACGGTGTTGCCCGCCGGTGCAGCCAATGGCGACGGTGATGTAACTGCGGTTGTCGGCTTCGAATTGCGGCAGCCATTGTTCCAGGAAGTTGCGAATGTCGTCGAACATGCGGGTGGCGTGCGGGTCACGTTCCAGGAATTCGGCGACTTCGCCGTCCAGGCCGGTTTTGTCGCGCAGCGCCGCTACCCAGTGTGGATTCGGCAGGCACCGTACATCGAATACGAAGTCGGCGTCGGTGGGCACGCCGCGTTTAAAACCGAAGGATTCAAACAGCACCGACAGTGTTTGCTGGGGTTTTTCCAGCACGCGCGTGCGGATCGCATCGCGTAATTGATGAATGTTGTAGTGACTGGTGTCGACAAAAAGATCGGCGCAACCGGCGATGGGTTCCAGTACCTGACGTTCACGCAGCATGGCTTCGGCCAATGGAATCGCGGCGTCCGACAGCGGATGTTTGCGGCGCGTTTCACTGAAGCGTTTGAGCAGGACGTTGTCTTCCGCATACAGGAACAAGGTTTCGCAGACGATGCCGCCCGCTTTGAGTTCGGCCAGGATTTTCGGGAAATTCGCAATGTCGTCGGAGATATTACGCGCGTCGATGCCGACGGCGGCGCCGATCGGGCAGCTGTTCGCATTCGCCGACATGCGTTGCGCGAACGCGGGCAGCAGCCCGGCAGGCAAGTTGTCGATGCAGTAAAAATCCAGATCTTCAAAGACGTTGAGCGCGCTACTTTTTCCGGAACCGGAAACGCCGCTGACGACATACAACTTCATCCTAGAAACCTCAGTTGGACGGCCTGCGGAGCACGACCCGTTGGGTGCAGGGCAAGGCGCAATGAGCGAGGAATAGCCAGGCTATTCCGACGAGTTGCAACGCAGCCATGTGCCCAACGGGTCGTGCTCCGTAGGCCGTAGCGGGCCTCACCTTCAGAGTGAAGCTTCATATGGCCATGATCCTAATAACACCATGCACTTGCTTATGCCTTGTAGCGGTCAACTGAGGTTTCTAGGATCACGGTGGCGATTGCTCCATGCTGGCGCGCTGTTGAACGGAGAAAGCGTCGAAGGCGTCGTAACCTTGATTGAGCAAAATCTGGTTGCGCGCGGCGCATTCTACCACCACCGCCAGATGGCGTCCCGGCGTCACCGGCAGCGTGACTTTATGAATGGCTACGCCCAGCACATCGTACGTTTGCCGCGCGGTGGTCAGACGTTGTGAGCGGCTGAGTTGCTCATCGGTCATTTTTACCAATTCCACGGTCAGTTGCAGACGTTCGGTTTGTTTCACCGCGCTCTCGCCGAACATGGCGCGGATGTTCAGCACGCCCAGACCGCGCACTTCGAGAAAATCGCGCAACACCGGCGGGCAATTGCCGATGATGACGTTGGCATCGGCGCGGTAAAATTCCGGCGCGTCGTCGGCGATCAGGCGATGTCCGCGACTCAGTAAATCCAGCGCCAGTTCACTTTTGCCGATGCCGCTTTCGCCGGTAATCAGGATACCGACGCCGAGGATGTCCATGAACACGCCGTGCGTGGTGAGGTGCTCGGTGAAGCTGGTTTTAAGGTGGTAGGCAACGCGCTCGATGACATCTTGCGCGGCGGCGCGCGCGCTCCACAACGGCGTGCCGGTATCTTCGGCGAGGCGGTTTAATCCGGGCGGCGGCGTCAAGCCATCGGCGACGATGATGGCCTCCTGCGCGTCGCCGAATAAATGCACAATCACGTCGGCATACGCGTTTTTGCCGAGTTTATTCAGGTAGTCGAGTTCTTTGTTGCCCAGTATCTGGATACGCGGCGGGCGGATGCAGTTCATGTATCCGACCAGCAATGAGTCAAGCTCCGGCCCGCGCGGATGACCGGGGTGTTGCAGTACGCGTTGTTTGCCTGCGTGGCCGGCAACCCAGGTAAGACCGCAGGCCAGCTCGTGCGCGGCGAACACGGCGGCGACCGACAGGTTTTGCGTCATGGTGCGTGCTGTGGATTCCAGTGCGTGAGTATGTCGAGCAGGGCGCCGGTATCCTTGGCCTGGCGCAGTTGATTGCGAGTCGTTTCGTCGCTGAACAGTTCGGCGACTTGCGCCACCAGTTGCAGGTGCTCTTCGGTGCAATGTTCCGGCACCACAATGGCGAACAGTAAATCCACCGGGCTGCGGTCAACGGCGTCGAAATCCACACCTTTGGCCAGTTGCACAAAAGCGCCGCGCGTGGCGGTAATTTTTTTCATGCGCCCGTGTGGCAGCGCCACGCCATAGCCCAGCGCCGTGCTGCCTAAACGCTCGCGTGCCGTCAGGCTCTCGCAAATTTCCTGCGCGGGGGTGTCGGTGGTCTCAGCCAATAACCGGCTTAATAATTCCAGTGCGCGTTTTTTGCTGCTGGCAGGAGCGCCTGCGAGCACGCGTTGCGGGGCCAAGATATCGCTTAATTGCATAGGATGGTCAACTCGCTGTAAGGCAGCGCCCATTATCGGTGTTGGTCGATGCGTTTTTCTTTAAGTTTGTTCGCTTGCCGATCCAGCTTGTCGATCAACGCATCGATGGCAGCGTACATGTCCTGTTCTTCGGCGTTTGCGAACAGGTTGGCACCCTGCGCGGACACCGTGGCTTCGGCTTTGTGGCGCAGTTTCTCCACGCTCAGAATGACGTGCACGTTGGAAACCTTGTCGAAGTGGCGCTCTAACCGGGCCATTTTTTCCGTGGTGTAATCCCGCAGCGCAGCGGTGATGTCAACATGGTGGCCAGTGATGTCGATTTGCATGGGACGGCTCCTTTTGGTTTCTGGATCAAGGTAAAAATCGGGGTAGTGTAATTAAGCGAGACGTTTGCGTTCGTTGGACGGCGGGATGGTCATGGCTTCGCGATATTTTGCGACGGTGCGGCGTGCGACCTTGATCCCTTGGTCCGATAACAGGCTTGCAAGCTTGCTGTCGCTCAGCGGTTTGTTGTGTTCCTCAGCGGAAATCAGTTTTTTCAACATGGCGCGAATCGCGGTGGACGAGCATTCGCCGCCGTCTTCGGTGGCCACGTGGCTGCTGAAGAAGTATTTCAATTCGTAAATGCCGCGTGGCGTGTGCATGTATTTTTTGGTGGTGACGCGCGAGATGGTGGACTCGTGCATGCCGACTTCCTGCGCGATGATCGACATCACCAGTGGCTGCATGGCTTCGTCGCCGTATTCGAGAAAACCGCGTTGTCGCTCGACGATACAGGTCGAGACTTTAAGCAGGGTTTCATTGCGACTCTGCAAACTTTTGAGCAGCCAGCGCGCTTCCTGCAACTGGTTTTTTAAATAAGTGGAATCGGCGGAGTTGCGTGAGCGCTGCGCCATGCCGGAATACGTCGAATTGATGCGCAGCTTGGGCGTGGTGTCCGGATTGAGTTCCACTTTCCACGCATCGTTGCGTTTGCGCACGTAAACATCCGGCACCACGTATTCAGTTTGCTGGTCGGTGATCTGCCCGCCGGGCCTGGGGTTGACAGTTTGCAGTAGCGCAATTACCTGCTGCAAATCAGGCTCAGACAATTTCATTCGGCGCATCAGCAGGTTGTAATCGCGGTGCGCCAGCAGATCGAAATGCTCGCTGACTAGGCGCCGGACTTCGGCCAGCCACGGCGTCTTGGGAGGATATTGTTTCAATTGCAACAGCATGCTTTCGCGCAAATCGCGCGCGCCCACACCGGGAGGGTCGAACTGCTGGATACGATGCAGTACAGCCTCGATTTCTTCGCGACCGATGTCCGGATCGCTGACAAATTCCAGCAGCAATTCTTCAATCGGCGTGGTGAGGTAGCCATCGGTGTCGATGGCGTCGATGATGGTCAGTGCGATGGACAGGTCGATTGGCGAAAGCGGCGCCATCTGTACCTGCCACGTCAGGTGGTCGTGCAAGCTTTGGCCGGTATGGCTTTGGGTTTCAAATTCGCGGCCGTCGTGATCCGCACCGTTGCTCGTGGATGACGCGCCGTAGGTGTCGAACGTTTCAAAAGTGTCGTCCCAATTACTGTCTACGGGCAGCTCGTCGGGGATGGTCGCGTCGTTGATTTCAACATCCGCTTCACGCGACTCGGTGGCGACGACGGCTTCAGTTTCGCGCGCATGTTCTGCCGGGGCGTCTTCGTCCTCGCCTTCATCTTCGGTGATTTCCAGCATCGGGTTGGATTCCAGTGCTTGCTGCATTTCCTGCTGCAATTCCAACGCCGACAATTGCAGCAGCCGGATGGCTTGCTGCAATTGCGGCGTCATCGTCAGGTGCTGGCCGATGCGAAGTTGGAGCGATTGTTTCATGGAGTCCGAGGGTCAGTTCAGTCGCGTAAAAAACCACAAAATTATTCTACCCTACTTTGTTTCGTCTCTGCCGACTAAAACCCGAGGGTGGTCGTGCAGGTAATGGCGATACCCTCCGCCGCCGACGCCGCTACATGCGAAAGTCGTGACCCAAATAAACTTCCTTGACCTTTTCGTTTTGCAGAATCTCGTCGGGTGTACCGGCACTCATCAGCTCTCCGGCATTCATGATGTAGGCGCGTTTACAGATGCTCAGGGTCTCGCGCACATTGTGATCGGTAATCAAAATGCCGATGCCGCGTTCGCTCAGGTGGCTGATAATTTTCTGGATGTCGATCACCGACAGCGGGTCCACACCGGCGAACGGCTCATCGAGCAGCATGAACTGCGGTTCGGTCGCCAGGGCGCGTGCGATTTCCGTGCGGCGGCGCTCGCCGCCCGACAGGCTCATGCCCAAGGTATTGCGTACGTGGCCGATGTGCAGCTCGTCCAGTAATTCTTCCAGCATGGCGAGACGCCGCGACTTGTTCAAGTCGCGGCGGGTTTGCAGGATGGCCAGAATGTTGTCCGCCACCGACAGTTTGCGGAACACCGACGCCACTTGCGGCAAATAACCGATGCCCAGCTGCGCGCGGGCGTGCAACGGAAGGCGCGTGATGTCGTTAGCGTCGAGCAGAATATTGCCGTGATCACAGGGAATCAAGCCGACGATCATATAAAACGATGTGGTCTTGCCCGCGCCATTGGGCCCCAGCAGCCCGACCACTTCACCGCGCTGCACCGCAAGCGACATGCTCTTGACCACCTCACGGCCGTGATAGCGCTTGGCAATCTCTTGAACCAAAAGTGTGCTCACGGCGTGGGAGGTTGCGGCGTTTCTTTGGGATGAATGACGACGTGCACACGCTGACCGGGCGCGCTGCCGGTGCCCGCCTTGACAGTTTCGTTGTTGACGTTGTAGCGGATGAAATTGCCGCTGAACTCGTTGCTTTCCTGCCGCAGTTTGGCGTTCTCGTTGAGCAGCACTTCGCCGCTTTGCGCGTCGTATTCCATGCGCAGGCCCTCGCCGGCCATGGCCTTGCTGGTCGCGCTCGCGGCTTGCCGCAGACGCACCGGCGCGCCCAGTGCGATGATTTTTTTCAAGGCTTGCTTGTCGCGGTAGACGGTCATTTTATCGGCGGTGATGGACATCACGTTGCGTGTCAGTTTCACGTTACCCGTGTAGGTGCTGACGCCCTGCTTGTCGTCGATATCAACCTGATCGGCTTCCAGATAAATCGTCGCGTCGGCGGGCGCCGGAGGGGCGGCAGCGAAGGCGCTGGTCGAGACTAATAGGCACAGCAATAAAAAATCAGCGCGAAGCATAGCGACCCTGAACCTGAGAAAGTAATTGCACGTGTTCATCGTTCATGTGCACGCGCATCCCGATCGCGCGCGTGGTGTTTAACGGGTCTTGTAGCATAACCTGCTCGCGGGTTTCGGCAACTTCATCGCGCGTGCGGACCAGTACATCGCGGGTGGTCAGGCGCAGTGCCGCCTGGGTTGCCGAGGCCGGGCGCTCGATGAGCACCGCGCCATTCAAGCGGATCTCGCTGCTGTTTGCCGCCACCGTGCCGGTTTCGGCAAGCAGCGTCCACGGCACGCGTGCGCGGCTGAAAAAACGCACCTGCGGTTTCACCAGGCGCGCACTGTCATCGCTGGCATCGTGTTCCATCGATTCGGCTTGCAGGCGGTACTGGATCTGGCCCAGGGAATTCATCTCGGTCACGGTAAAAGTTTCCATACTGTAGTCAGTGTCGTGCTGTACGCCGCGCTCGGTTGGCGCGGCCGTTGGCTTGACCAAATTCTGCAACCACCAGGTGGACGTCGCCAGCGCTGTAAGTACCACGAGCCACAACAGCGGTTTGAATAGGTGTGCGAGGCGGTTCACTTGCCCAGGTATTCGCTGAGTTTAGGCGTCAGTTGGTGTTGCGCTTCCATGATCAATTCGCAGACATCGCGTGCCGCTCCGTGGCCACCTGGTTGCGGCGTGTGCCAATGCGCGTGTTTCTTCACCCAGTCGTGCGCATCGGCGACGGCGATGGCCAGGCCCACCTGCCGCATTACCGGCAGGTCCACGACGTCGTCACCGACGTACGCGATCTGCTCTGCGTGCAAGGCGAGTCGGGTTTTCAAGTCGGCGTAGGCAACCAACTTGTCTTTTTGGCCTTGGTAGACGTGTTCGATGCCCAAGCTCACCATGCGGTGTGTTACGACCTTGGAGTTGCGGCCGGTAATGATGCCGATGCGCACGCCGGTTTCCTGCAACATTTTCATGCCGTGGCCGTCGCGCGAATGAAACGCTTTATATTCTCTGCCGCCGTCGTCGAGAATCAGGCGGCCGTCGGTGAGCACGCCGTCGACATCAAAAATAACCAGGCGGATTTTCTGCGCGCGCTCGAGGATGTCTTGCATGGTGCTAAACGACTCCGGCGCGTAACAGGTCGTGCATGTTAAGCGCGCCGATCAAACAGTTGTGTTCGTCGGTGACGAGCATCTGGTTGACGCGCTTCGCCTGCATCTGTTGCAAGGCTTCGGCGGCCAGCAGATGCGCTTGCGTGGTTTTTGGATTGCGTGACATCAGTGCGCTGATCGGCGTGGTATGCACGTCCAGTGTTTTACTTTCGAAGACGCGGCGTAAATCGCCGTCGGTAAAAATTCCGAGCAATTTGTGGTGTGCGTCGACAATCGCCGTCATGCCCATGCCCTTGTTGGTCATCTCCACCAGCGCGGTGCTCAAGGTGGCGTCGGAAGTGACCTGCGGAATTTCCG